>NZ_JBYSWU010000028.1:56421-95545 GCF_058781505.1 Paraburkholderia sp. FW306-2-2C-D06C
TACACGGGTCCCATACAAGTTGGCTGGTACTTCCAGATGTCGATGGCGGCGCGCCGGCGTTTTCGCTCAGCCGCGCCGCCCACTCGTTTCACTCATTTTCAGCCGGGCGGCCGTTCAGCCCGGTCAGCCCGGTCAGCCCGGTCAGCCATTAAAGCCACGGCCCTTCGCCGCCAGCTCCGCAATGCTCGGCGCCAACTGCCACGCATCGCCGTTCTGCTGCGACGCGTAGCGGCGAATCGCGCGCTCCACGTTGTAAAGGCCGACCGTGTCCGCGTACAGCATCGGACCGCCGCGATACAGCGGGAAGCCGTAGCCGGTCAGATAGACCATGTCGATGTCCGACGCCTTCGACGCAATGCCTTCTTCGAGAATCTTCGCGCCTTCGTTCACGAGCGCGAACACGAGGCGTTCGACGATTTCCTCGTCGCTGATCTTGCGGCGCTCGGCGTTGGTTTCCTTCGAGTACGCGGTGATCATCTCGTCGACCACCTTCGACGGATACGCGGCGCGGTCGCCCGCCTTGTAGTCGTACCAGCCGCCGCCGGTCTTCTGCCCGAAACGCCCCGTCTCGCACAGACGGTCGGCGATCTTCGAATAGTGCATGTCAGGATGTTCCTGATAGCGGCGCTTGCGAATCGCCCAGCCGATGTCGTTACCGGCCAGGTCGCTCATGCGGAACGGCCCCATCGCGAAGCCGAACTTCTCGATGGCTTTGTCCACCTGCGCGGGCAGCGCGCCTTCTTCGAGCATGAAGAGCGCCTGGCGGACGTACTGCTCGATCATCCGGTTGCCGATGAAGCCGTCGCACACGCCCGAGACGACCGCGGTCTTCCTGATCTTCTTCGCCAGTTGCATGACGGTGGCGAGCACGTCTTTCGCCGTTTCCTTGCCGCGCACGACTTCGAGCAGCTTCATCACGTTGGCCGGGCTGAAGAAGTGCATGCCGACCACGTCCTGCGGACGCAACGTGTACGCGGCGATCTTGTCGACGTCCAGAGTCGAGGTATTCGACGCGAGGATCGCGCCGGGTTTGGCGATCTCATCGAGACGCCTGAACACCTGCTCCTTCACGCCGAGTTCTTCGAACACGGCTTCGACGATCAGGTCGGCGTTCTTCAGGTCGTCGTAGGAGAGCGTCGGCGTGATCAGCGCCATGCGCTGTTCGAGCGCCTCGGGCTTGAGCTTGCCCTTCCTGACCGTGGCTTCGTAGTTCTTGCGGATCGTAGCCAGCCCGCGCTCGAGCGCTTCCTGCTTCGTTTCCAGCAGCGTGACCGGAATACCCGCATTGATGAAGTTCATCGCGATGCCGCCGCCCATCGTGCCGGCGCCGATCACGGCGACCTGCCTGATGTCGCGCACCGGCGTATCCGATGGCACGTCGGGAATCTTGCTCGCCGCGCGTTCGCCGAAGAACGCATGACGCAGCGCGCGGCTCTCAGGCGTTTGCACGAGCGCGATGAAGCATTCGCGCTCGAACGCGAGACCCTTGTCGAAACCGTTCTGCACGCCCGCTTCCACTGCGTCGATACATTTCTGCGGCGCCGGGAAATGCTTCGCGACAGCCGCGACGCTGTTGCGCGCGAACTGGATGAAACCGGCCGCATTCGGATGTTCGATCTTGCGCTCGCGCACCTTGGGATGCGGGCCTTCCTTCGCGCCGACTTGACGGGCAAACGCGAGCGCCGCTTCGGCCAGATCGCCTTCGACGACTTCGTCGAACAGACCCGAGTCGGCCAGCTTCTCCGACATCACCGGCGCGCCGGAGACGATCATGTTGAGCGCCGCTTCGAGACCGATCGCACGCGGCAGACGCTGCGTGCCGCCCGCGCCCGGCAGGATGCCGAGCTTCACTTCCGGCAGCGCGATCTGCGCGCCGGGTGCGGCGATGCGGTAATGCGCGCCGAGCGCCAGTTCGAGACCGCCGCCCATCGCGACGCTGTGAATCGCCGCGACCACCGGCTTCGCGCTGCTCTCGACGGTCCTGATGACTGTGGCGAGCGTCGGCTCCTGAGTGGCCTTGGGCGTATTGAATTCGGTGATGTCGGCGCCGCCTGAGAAGGCTTTGCCCGCACCCGTCAGCACGATCGCCTTGATGGCCGGATCGTTCTGCGCACGCTCGATCCCTTCGACGATACCCGCTCGCGTCGAGAGGCCGAGGCCGTTTACGGGGGGATTGTTCAGCGTGATGACGGCCACGCCGTCATGAGTCGTGTAGTCCACTGCCATCTGCCTGCCTCCATGCGATGAAGCGGCGCATGGCGCGCCGCCCGTCCGGTTCATCGAGTTGGCTCATTGTCCAACTTTGTGTCCGATTTTTCCGGGGTCAGCAGGCAGGATACACAAAAAAGCACGCTCGTTCAATTTATCGTTGGACGGGGTTTCCCCTGGCAAGCGGACAGTCCTTTTCGTCTGCGAGCGCGGACGGCAACACGTGGTCGCGGAAGAGGTCGCGCAGCTTGAGTTTCTGCAGCTTGCCGGTGGCCGTGTGCGGCAGTTCTTCGACGAATACGACGTCGTCGGGAATCCACCATTTGGCGACCTTGCCGTCATAGAACGCGAGCAGTTCTTCGCGCGTCACGTCGAAACCCGCGCGCTTGACCACCACCAGCAGCGGCCGCTCGGTCCACTTCGGATGCGCGCAGGCGATGCACGCCGCTTCCGTCACCGCCGGATGCGCGATCGCGACGTTCTCGATATCGATCGAGCTGATCCATTCGCCGCCCGACTTGATCACGTCCTTGGAGCGATCCGTGATGTTCAGGAAGCTGTCCTGGTCGATGGTGGCGACGTCGCCGGTGGGGAACCAGCCGTTCACCAGCGGCGAATCGTCCTTGCGGAAATACCGGTCGATCACCCACGGGCCGCGCACGTGCAGATCGCCGAACGCGACGCCGTCCCACGGCAGATCGCGCCCATCGTCGCCGACGATTTTCATGTCGACGCCGTAGATCACGTGGCCCTGCTTTTCGCGCAGTTTGCGCTGCTCGTCCGGCGAACGCTGACTTTGTTCCCACGTCAGCTTCGACAAGGTGCCGAGCGGCGACATCTCGGTCATGCCCCATGCATGGATCACTTCGACGCCGTATTCGTCCTGGAACGCGCGCAACATCGCCGGCGGACACGCGGAGCCGCCGATCACCGTGCGGTTCAGCGACGAAAAGCGCACGCCGGCCTCGCGCAGGTAGTTGAGCAAGCCGAGCCAGACGGTCGGCACACCGGCCGAATACGTGACACGCTCGTTTTCCATCAGTTCGTACAGCGATTTGCCGTCGAGATCCTTGCCGGGAAACACCAGCTTCGCGCCGGTCAGCGGCGCGGCGTGCGGAATGCCCCATGCGTTCACATGGAACATCGGCACGACCGGCAATACGGAGTCGCGCGCGGACAGGCCCATCGCGTCGGGCAGCGAAGCGCCGAACGCATGCAGCACGGTCGAGCGATGCGCATACAGCGCGCCCTTGGGATTGCCGGTGGTGCCGGACGTATAGCAAAGGTACGACGCCTGGCGTTCGTCGAGCGGCGGCCATGCGTAGTTGCCGTCCTGCGCGGTGACGAGCGTCTCGTAGCTGAGCACGGGTGTTTGCATCTTCGGCAGATGCACTTCGTCGGCCAGCGCGATCCAGCCGCGCACCTTCGGGCATTGCGGCGCCAGAGCATCGACAAGCGGCGCGAACGTGGTGTCGAACAGCACGTAGGCGTCGTCGGCGTGATTGACGATGTAGGCGATCTGATCGGGAAAGAGGCGCGGATTGATCGTGTGGCACACCGCGCCGAAGCCGGTGGTGCCGTAATACGCTTCGAGGTGCCGGTAACCGTTCCAGGCCAGTGTGGCGACCCGCTCGCCGGGTTCGACGCCCAGCGCGATCAGCGCCTGCGCCAGCTGCTTCGCGCGCTTTTCGCAGTCGCGATAGGTGTAGCGATGCACGTCGCCTTCGATACGCCGCGACACGATCTCGGTATCGCCGAAATGCCGCGCGGCATGCGCGAGCAACGAAGACACGGTGAGCGGCACGTCCATCATCTGGCCAAGCAGCGGCGTCGTCATAAAGAGAGGTCTCCTCGCCTTGTTTCCGTCAATCGGGGTTGCGATGGGCTTGCGGGGCTTGCGTTTTTCTACGTGTCGCGGGGGCTTTGGCGAGGGCGCCCAGCACGCGGGAGGTGTCGGGCAAAAGGCCTGCCAGCAGCTCCGCGGGCGCGGACTTACAATATCGGTTAATCCAGAGGCGCTCAATATGTCGTTTTCCCCAAGCATTGCAGGGTTATCCGGGCCTTTGTCCGCTCTTTCCGACGCTCTTGCCACCTCGCCCGAAAGCGCGTTCGCGCGGCTCGGCAGCACGTTTCTGACGCGCCTGCCCGCGGCGCCGCTCAGTGCGCCGTACATGGTCGGTTTCTCGGCAGAAACCGCCGCGATGCTCGGTTTGGAACCCAGCCTCCAGAGCGATCCCGGCTTCGCCGAACTCTTCTCCGGCAACGCCACGCGCGAGTGGCCGGCCGAGGCGCTGCCGTACGCTTCGGTGTATTCAGGGCATCAGTTCGGCGTGTGGGCCGGCCAGCTCGGCGACGGCCGCGCGCTCGGTCTTGGCGAAATCGAACATGACGGCCAGCGCTTCGAGCTGCAACTCAAGGGCGCGGGGCGCACGCCCTATTCGCGCATGGGCGACGGCCGCGCGGTGCTGCGTTCGTCGATTCGCGAGTATCTGTGTTCCGAGGCGATGCACCACCTCGGCATTCCGACTACCCGCGCGCTGTGCGTGATCGGCTCCGACCAGCCGGTGCGGCGCGAGGAAATCGAAACCGCCGCGGTGGTCACGCGCGTGGCGCCGAGCTTCGTGCGCTTCGGGCACTTCGAACATTTCTATTCGAACGACCGCACCGACGCACTGCGTGCGCTCGCCGATCACGTAATCGAACGTTTCTATCCGCATTGCCGCGAAGCCGACGACCCGTATCTCGCGCTGCTGAACGAAGCGGTGATGTCGACCGCCGATCTGATGGTCGAATGGCAAGCGGTCGGCTTTTGCCACGGCGTGATGAACACCGACAACATGTCGATCCTGGGCCTCACGATCGACTACGGCCCGTTCGGCTTTATGGACGGCTTCGACGCCGGCTACATCTGCAATCACTCGGACTCGCAAGGCCGTTACGCGTATCGTATGCAGCCGCAGATCGCGTATTGGAACCTCTTCTGCCTCGCCCAAGGCCTGCTGCCGCTCATCGGCGCAAAGCACGAGGAAAGCGTGCGCGGCGACAAGGCGATCGAAGACGCGCAACGTGTGCTCGGCGGCTTCAAGGACCGTTTCGCGCCGGCGCTGGAGCGGCGCATGCGCGCGAAGCTCGGCCTCGAAATCGAACGCGACGGCGACGATGCATCCGGCGACGCTTCGCTGATCAATCGCCTGTTCGAAATGATGCACGCCAACCGTGCGGACTTCACGCTGACGTTCCGCAATCTGTCGCGTCTCTCGAAGCACGATGCGAGCGGCGACGCGCCGGCGCGCGATCTGTTCCTCGAGCGCGCCGCCTTCGATGCGTGGGCGAACGACTACCGCGCGCGGCTGTCCCAGGAAACACGCGACGACGCCGCGCGCGCCATTGCAATGAACCGTGTGAACCCCAAATTCGTCCTTCGCAATCACCTGGCGGAAACAGCGATCCGCCGCGCCAAGGAGAAGGACTTCTCCGAAGTGGAACGTCTGGCGACGGTGCTGCGCCGTCCGTTCGACGAGCAGCCGGAATACGAAGCGTATGCGGGGTTGCCCCCGGATTGGGCGAGCTCGCTGGAAGTCAGTTGCTCTTCGTGAAGCGCCGCTGCAAGCACGCTCCAACAACAAACCCGAGACAGGAACCCCGACCATGAACAACCCCGACGACCTCGAGACCGGCGCCCCGGCCGTGCAGAAAGACGACGCGGAATGGCGCAAGCAGCTGTCCGACATCGAATATCAGGTGACGCGCCACGCCGCCACCGAACGGCCGTTCACCGGCCGCTACCACGACCACTGGGAGCGCGGCATCTATGACTGCGTCTGCTGCGGCACGCCGCTGTTCGAATCGGACACCAAGTTCGACGCCGGTTGCGGCTGGCCGAGCTACTTCAAGCCGATCAACGGCGAAGTGATCGCCGAGAAAACCGACCGCTCGCACGGCATGCTGCGCATCGAAGTGCAGTGCAAGAATTGCGGCGCGCATCTGGGCCATGTGTTCGAAGACGGACCGGCGCCGACCGGCCTGCGCTACTGCATCAATTCGGCTGCGTTACAATTCGAGCCCAAGTAACGCAGCGCGGAGTCCGGCGCGTTGCCGGCCGGCGTGCACCACCTGCATCATTGATCGTCGGCCGGCCGCGACGCACTTCGTCCGGCTTGCGAACCGGCCGACCCGTTACCGGCAGTCAGGCAAAGCGCGGCCGCCAACACTGGCCGGCGCGGCTCGCCCGGCCGCCGCGACGGACTCTTCAGCACGCACACCACCGGGTGCGCGGCTAAAGCGCCCCTCCTTGTCCGACTCACTGACTCACTCTCCGAAATCCCGACCAGATAATGAAATTCCTGTTCGATCTGTTTCCGATCATCCTGTTCTTCGTCGCCTTCAAGGTATGGGGCATTTTCACGGCGACGGCAGTGGCGATCGTCGCCACGCTGGTGCAGATCGCGTGGGTGGCGTTCCGCCACCGCAAGGTCGATCCGATGCTGTGGGTGAGCCTCGGCGTCGTCACCGTGTTCGGCGGCGCGACGCTCGTGCTGCACAACGACACCTTCATCAAATGGAAGCCGACCGTGCTGTACTGGGCGTTTTCGGTCGCGCTGATCGTCTCGCAACTGGCCTTCAACAAGAACCTGATCGAAGCGATGATGGGCAAGCAGATCTCGCTGCCGCACGCGATCTGGGGCAAGCTGAATATCGTCTGGGCGGTGTTTTTCGTGCTGCTCGGACTGGCCAACCTGTTCGTCGCGTACAACTACACGACCGACCAGTGGGTCAATTTCAAGCTGTTCGGCGCGACCGGGTGCCTGGTGGTGTTCATCGTCGGGCAGAGTTTGTGGCTGTCGAAGTATATGAAGGAAGAATGACATGACGAGCGATGTGTTCATGCACGCCACCACCGCCGAGCGCGCCGCGCTGATCGAAGCGCGCCTCACCGCGGCGCTCGCGCCCGTGACGTCGATCCAGATCACCGACGACAGCGCGCAGCACGCCGGCCACGCCGGCGCGTCCGCCGGCGGTCATTTCAGTGTCACGATCGTGAGCGCCGCATTCGCCGGCAAGGCCCGCGTGGCGCGGCATCGCATGGTGTATGATGCGCTGGCCGATGCCATGCAGCGCGGCATTCACGCCCTTGCAATCACGGCGTATACGCCCGAAGAATTCGCTTTGTTGCCCCGCTAGGAAAATTTTCGATGACCTTGAAGAAAACCCGCCTCTGGGTATTGCTGGCTGCATTTGCGGCCGCACCTGCATTCGCACAGAACATCGCCGTCGTGAACGGCACGCCGATTCCGAAGGCGCGCGCCGATGCGCTGATCGACCAACTGGTTCATCAAGGCCAGCAAAACACGCCGCAACTGCAAATGGCCGTGCGCGAAGAGCTGGTGAACCGCGAAATCCTGATGCAGGAAGCGCTGCGCCGTGGTCTGCCGAACCGGCCGGACATCAAGGCGCAAATCGCCGTCGCACAACAAACCGTGGTGCTGCGTGCGCTGATCGAAGACTTCGTGAAGAACAACCAGCCGACCGATGCCGAAGTCACCGCGCGTTACAACGCGCTGATCAAGGACGCGGGCGGCAAGGAATATCACCTGCACCACATCCTCGTCGACAACGAGCAGCAAGCCAAGGATCTGATCGCGAAGATCAAGGGCGGCGCGAGCTTCGAAGATCTCGCCAAGCAATACTCGAAGGACCCGGGATCGGGCAAGAACGGCGGCGACCTGGACTGGTCGGACCCGAAGGCCTACGTGCCTGAATTCGCGGCCGCGGCCACGCATCTGCAGAAAGGCCAGATGACCGACGCGCCGGTGCATACGCAATTCGGCTGGCACATCATCCGTGTCGACGACGTGCGCAACATCACGCCGCCGCCGCTCGAACAAGTGCGTCCGCAGATCGTGCAGCAGATCCAGCAGGAAAAGCTGCAAGCGTTCGAAGAAGGTCTGCGCAAGAACGCGAAGATTCAGTAAGCGGGTTTTTGCCTGCCGGTTGAGAATAGAAAAGCCGCCCGAGGGCGGCTTTTTCGTTCTATTTGGACAACTGCACCCCCTACCTTGTGGGGAGTGTTCTGCGTCACTGATCGGTAATCGTTGCCTTCCTGATCTCTTGCAGCGCGTTGACCAACTCGTCTAGAGGGACTTCTTGGTCATTGCGCCGTTTGGTTCTGCCCCTCATAGCTCTGCCACGAGGTTTTCTACGCCTTTCTCCTGATTCACCCTGACAACTGGATATCGGTCTATCAGGATTTCAAGTATGAGCTTTTCATACGTGTAATTTCCGAGGTTCCATTGCCTGAAGACGGGGACGGAAAGCTCCAACCGGTAGGGAGCGGCTATCGTCCGGGCAGACAGCAGTGAGGTACTGCTCTACTGCCTGTCGATTGGCTCTTGCGTGACAGTCATGTATTGCTTGATGTCTGGCTGACCCAGCGCGATCGCGTTGAGCATTGCGACTCCAAGCCGACGCGCGAACTCGTCGTCAAGCCTGAAATCGAATTCGTCTAACAGGATCGGCACTTCGAATATTCCAACCAGGAGCGGGGCCAGCCTGGCTGGGTCAACTAACTGCACAGTCAACCGTTGACGGTCTTGGTCGTAGTTCAGAACCACGGAACGCGGTGGATCAATAGCCATCAATGCCCTCTGCACTGTTGATAATCTTGGAATGCCTGCTGTTTGCACAGCGCGACGCCCCGCGCACCGCCCATCGGGTAAGCGATCGAAGCGCACAGACGCATATTGGATTCATACTTCGCGAAGCATTCACTCTCTCGATCTTCCCTGCCACCGCACTTTACCATTCCACCGTCGCCGCTTCTGGCTCCGAAGACACTGCTGTAAAGCATTGCCGTCTTTGCGGAACGAGTTGAATCTGGCACGAGGGCAGGATAGGGAACCTGCGACTGATCGCTTAGCATCAACTCCATTGCGACGCCCGACTTTCCGTATGCCGCGTCCAGTTCACTACCATAGAGCTTCCACGTCAGCTTTGCTTTTGACGTCATGTAGCATTCGACGCAGAGTGCTGGAACGAATGTATTGGCGTCAGACTTGAGTCCTGTGAGGTTAGCGGGTGGCGACACCGGATCATTACTCAACTCCCAGTTGATGAGCCACACTCCCAGTTCCGCGTCGCTGATTGCCTGCGCACCGCCACCATTTTTCGCCACCGTCGCGCTGCGGGAAGAGACGCCGCCATCGGGCGAATAGCCATAGCGCACAGTCAGCAAACGGGCGAGCCCCCCATTGGCAGAGGATGCCTTTTCGTCGTAGACAAACTTGCTCACGCGACCCCGTTTGTCATAGCTGATGGTGGCCTTGCCGGTGTTGCCCGCGACGACAGTTGCACGGTCTGCAGCGTCCCGCTCAAGTGTCGTCATCGCCCATCCGGACACCGCGTCCTGCGCTGACGCGATATTGCCCATTGCATCGTATGCGTACGTCCAGCTTTCGAGCTTCGTGCCATCGCTGATGATAGTGGCTGACAGAAGCCGGTCGGCGGTGTCGTAACGCGACCCGACCGTTAGCAGACTGCCCGTCTTTGCGGCGTTCATGCCCAGTTCGCCAGTCAGATCGGTGGTTTGCTGCTCTGCATAGCCTGTGACATTGCCGCGTGCGTCATAGACGAACGCGCGGATCTTTCCGGGCGTGGCAACCAGGTGAGGCTGCAGCGTGGTCGAATCGCTGTATTCAATCGTCGTAACTGTGGTTTTCCCATCCAACGTTGCAGCTGCCTTTGTTGCCCGGTTTGCGCTGTCCCAGCTGTACTGCACATTCCCGTTGGGCATCGTTTTCTGCTTCAGACTGCCCGTCGTATCCCATGTCCGGGAGGTCGTACCGTCCGACGCGACGATCGAATTCGAGCGCCACAAGCCATTGAAGCCGAAGTTGAAGGTCGTCGCCCCGTACATGTCGGTGACGGTTGTCTTGCCGTTGCCATAGCTGAAAGAAGCGTTACGTGTCGAATCCGGATGCGTGACCGTTGCTGCCCGTCCTTGTGCATCGTATGTCCACGTCGCGATACGCGAGCCGCTTTCATCCTTGACGCCCGTGAGCGCGTTAGGGAAGCGCGCATCGTCGTAAAGGTACTGACGAACGAAACCGTCTGGACGCGTCACCGATACAAGGTTGCCCTTCGTGTCGTAGTCGTACTGGGTGACATTGCCCACCGGATCGGTCATTTTGACAATGCGGTCCGAGTCGTCATATTCGAGCCCGATCCTGAATACAGGCAGACCGCCCATACCAATCGCGCGCTGGTTGATCTGCACCATGCGGTTCCGGCTGTCGAACAGAAACTTGCGCACTACGCCGGTACGCGTGGTTTCGGAATAGATTCCCCCGGTCCCGAAACCATAGGTTTCAGTAGTGCCCGTTAGCTGGTCCTTAAGACTCCAGAACCCGTTCTGCTCAACCCAGAGCGAAAGCCAGGGACGGCCAGCAGCTACCCACTTCCCGCTTTTCTGCCTGAACACAACGGGTTGGCGATCTGAACGGTACGCTGTCACCGTTCCGTCCGAGCCACTTCTGGCACTCAGATCGAGACGACGCTCCCAGTTGTTGGCCCACCCTTGCCCCATCGTCGATGGAGCAGCATCGAACGGCTTTGACAGATAACTACGTGTGAACGTCAGTGGCTGCGCATCACCACTCGCAAAATCCAGTTCCGGCAGGATAACCTTGCCCGTCGCCGGGAACACCGGATCACTAACGGGACACGTCTCGTCCTCGGACTTGTCGCCACTCGCGCACCATGCCCTGATGCCTGCCATGTCGTTCAGGCAAGCGTAGTTGCCCATACCCCCTGGGGTATTACCAGTCACATCAAGGGGACAGGACCATGTACCCGGTATTGCTCCCGACTGCGAATAGAGCATGGGGCAATCCACCGCGTTTGCGCCGAAGGCAATCAGCATCAGCATGAGTACGGCCAGCAGGCGAGCCACCATCGCTGCTGGCCCGTCGGTCAGTCTGTTATTTTTCATCGTCATCCTTATTGGTTGTACTTGTTTGAAGCCTAAGCACCCTATAAGGAGCATCCCCTCCCAACTATCCGACAATTCCTAAAATGGTGAATCCCATGCATCCGCGCAACAAATGCTTTCAATACGAACATCAAGGTCTGTAGGAAACCACACAAGATCTGTCAGATTTAGACGTGCCATTACAACGAAAACCGGAACGTCAGTCCTCGAACGGCGGCACAAAGTACGCGCCTGACGCGAGATATACCCGCGTGAACGCGGATGGAGACAGACGGTTCGATGCGGGACAGCGGGAATAAAAAAGACGGGGCGCATTAGCAGCCGCCTCAAAGGGAGATGTAGCGTGGGGAAGCGTCACCAACCAGACGGCTCAAGGCCTTACCCAACGAAAAACGACCCGGACGTACATGCGACCAGGTCGTTAATTCACGACATCAACGTGATAGCGTTCGATACCTAAAAAAGGACCTTAACGGAGCAGCATTACTGCCCGAGGGCGGCTTTTTCATTTCTACACGTTCTGCTTTTTAAAAGACCGCCGCGCGATGCAGCGGCCTTTTTTTTACCTCAACCCAGCCAGCGGCGCGCGTTCTGGAACACGCGCATCCACGGGCTGCCGTCCGTGCCGCCCTCGCCCCAGCCTTCCGGATGCCAGCTCATCTGCACCGCGCGATGCACGCGCTCGGTGTGCGGCATCAGCACGGTGAAGCGGCCATCCGGCGTCGTCACCGAGGTAATGCCGTCCGGCGAGCCGTTCGGGTTGAACGGATATTGCTCGGTGGCCTGGCCGCGGTGATCGACATAACGCATCGCCACGGCCACCTTCGACGCATCGCCTTGCTGCGAGAAGTCAGCGAAGCCTTCGCCGTGCGCGATCGCCACCGGAATGCGCGAGCCTTCCATGCCGGCGAAGAAAATCGACGGCGACGCCTGCACCTCGACCAGCGAGAAGCGCGCTTCGAATTTTTCCGACTTGTTGCGCGTGAACTTCGGCCACGCTTCGGCGCCCGGAATCATCGACGCGAGGCTGCTCATCATCTGGCAGCCGTTGCAGATGCCGAGCGCGAACGTGTCTTCGCGGCCGAAGAACGCCGCGAACATGTCGGCCAGTTGCGCGTTGAAGCGGATCGCCTTGGCCCAGCCTTCGCCGGCGCCCAGCGTGTCGCCGTATGAGAAGCCGCCGCACGCCACCGCACCGGCGAAATCGGCCAGCGTGGCGCGGCCCGACAACAGGTCGCTCATGTGCACGTCGTGCGCGTCGAAACCGGCGCGGTCGAATGCGTACGCGGTTTCGAGGTGCGAGTTCACGCCTTGCTCACGCAGGATCGCCACGCGCGGCCGCGCGCCCTTGCCGACGCCCCGAAGGAAGTCCCCTTGGGGGGCGCCCCGAAGGAAGTCCCCTTGGGGGGCGCCCCGAAGCAAGTGCCCTTGGGGGATGAACGGCGCGGCGACGTCTTCAGCCGGATCGAATGTGAGGACCGGCGAAATGCCCGGATCGGCCGCGTCCAGCAGCGCGTCGTATTCGGCGTCGGCGCAAGCCGGGTTGTCGCGCAAACGCGAAATGCGCCAGCTCACTTCGCTCCACGCGCGATGCAATTCGGTGCGCGGCGCTTCGTAGACCTTCTTCGCGTCGCGGTAGATTTCAATCGTGTCGCGTTCGTTGATTTTGCCGATCACGTGCGAGCACGCCGACAGACCATGCTCGCGCAACGCGCCCAGCACGGCGTCGCGGTCCGCGGCGCGCACCTGGATCACCGCGCCGAGTTCCTCGGTGAAGAGCGCGCGGATCGTGCGGTCTTCGCGGCGGCCGCTGGTCTGCCTGGCCCAGTCTTTGGCGTCGCCGTAATCGGATTCGTGATGCGGATCGAGCACCAGCATGTCGACGTTCAGCGACACGCCGACATGACCCGCGAACGCCATTTCGCACACCGTCGCCCACAGGCCGCCGTCCGAGCGGTCGTGGTACGCGAGCAGCTTGCCGTCGCTGTTGAGCGACTGGATCGCGGTGAAGAAGCGCTTCAGATCTTCCGGATCGTCGACGTCCGGCACCGTGTCGCCGACCTGCTGCGTGACTTGCGCGAGGATACTGCCGCCCAGACGATGCTTGCCGCGGCCGAGGTCGATCGCGATCAGCACCGAATCGCCCACGCCATCGGTTCCACTCGCGCGGCGCAGTTGCGGCGTGAGGTGACGGCGCACGTCTTCGACCGGCGCGAAGGCCGAGATGATCAGCGAGACCGGCGCGACCACTTCCTTCGCGACGCCCTTGTCTTCCCACTTGGTGCGCATCGACAGCGAATCCTTGCCGACCGGAATGCTGATGCCGAGCGCCGGGCACAACGCCATGCCGATTGCCTTGACCGTGTCGTACAGCGCGGCGTCTTCGCCCGGTGCGCCGCACGCGGCCATCCAGTTGGCCGACAGCTTGAGCTTATCGAGCGACGCGATCGGCGCCGCCGCGATGTTGGTGACCGCCTCGCCGACCGCCATGCGGCCCGACGCCGGCGCGTCGATCACGGCGAGCGGCGTGCGCTCGGCCATGGTCATCGCTTCGCCGCGAAAGCCGGCGTAGTCCATCGTCGTGATCGCGACGTCGGCGACCGGCACCTGCCACGGGCCGACCATCTGGTCGCGCGCGGTCGTGCCGCCGACCGAGCGGTCGCCGATCGTGATCAGGAACGACTTGCTCGCCACCGTCGGGTGACGCAACACGCTGAGCGCGACGTCCGACAGCGCTATGCCGGTGACGTCCACCGGCTCGAGCTTCGTCTCGACGCGCTTGACGTCGCGATGCATGCGCGGCGCCTTGCCGAGCAGCACTTCCATCGGCATGTCGACCGGCTGATGCGCGGCGCCGTCTTTCAGTTCGGCGTCGATCAGCTTCAGCTGGCGCTCGGCGGTGGCCGTGCCGATCACCGCGAACGGGCAGCGCTCGCGCTGGCACATCGCCTCGAAGGCCGGCAGATCGGCCGGCGCGATCGCCAGCACGTAACGCTCCTGCGCTTCGTTCGACCAGATTTCGCGCGGCGACAGACCGCTTTCTTCCAGCTGGATCTTGCGCAGTTCGAAGATCGCGCCTTTGCCCGCGCCGTCCACCACTTCCGGAAACGCGTTCGACAGACCGCCCGCGCCGACGTCGTGAATGCTCAGAATCGGATTCTTTTCGCCGAGTTGCCAGCACGCATTGATGACTTCCTGCGCACGGCGTTCGATTTCCGGGTTGCCGCGTTGCACCGAGTCGAAGTCGAGTTCGGCGGTGTTGGTGCCGGTCGCCATCGAGCTGGCCGCGCCGCCGCCCATGCCGATGCGCATGCCAGGGCCGCCGATCTGGATCAGCAGCGACCCTTCCGGCAGATCGTGCTTGTGCGTGTGCTGATCGGAAATATTGCCGATGCCGCCCGCGATCATGATCGGCTTGTGATAGCCGCGCACCAGACCGGCCACGTTCTGTTCGTAAGCGCGGAAATAGCCGCCCAGATTCGGCCGGCCGAATTCGTTGTTGAACGCGGCGCCGCCCAGCGGCCCGTCGATCATGATTTGCAGCGGCGACGCGATGCGGTCGGGACGGCCGTACGCTTCGTGCTTGTCGTTCGGATTGCGGTGCGCGAGCGGCTGCGCGGCGTCGCGGGCGTTTTCCCATGCTTCCACGCCGTCCGGCAATTCCAGATTCGACACCGTGAAGCCCGCCAGACCCGCCTTCGGACGCGCGCCGCGGCCGGTTGCGCCTTCGTCGCGGATTTCCCCGCCCGCGCCGGTCGAGGCGCCCGGGAACGGCGAGATCGCGGTCGGGTGGTTGTGCGTTTCCACCTTCATCAAGGTGTGCGTCAGTTCGACGTTGCGGCGATAGTGCTCGGGCAACCCGTTTTCGCCGGGTTCAGCCGGCGTGCGCGGGAACCAGCGCTCGGCCATGCCGCCCGCCATGATCGCCGAGTTGTCCGAATACGCGACGATCGTGCCTTGCGGATTCAGCTTCTCGGTGTTGCGGATCATGTTGAACAGCGAGATGTCCTGCGGCTCGTCGTCGATGGTCCATTGCGCGTTGAAAATCTTGTGGCGGCAGTGTTCGCTGTTGGCCTGCGCGAACATCATCAGTTCGACGTCGGTCGGGTTGCGGCCGAGCTTCGTAAACGCGTCGACCAGGTAGTCGATTTCGTCGTCGGCGAGCGCGAGGCCGAGTTCCGTGTTCGCCGCTTCCAGTGCGCCGCGGCCGTTGGCGAGCACGTCGACGGTTTGCAGCAGCTTGGCCGGCAGTTCGTCGAACAGATGCAGCGCGTGATCGCGCGACGGCGCGACGCTTTCGGTCATGCGGTCATGCAGCGCAGCGGCGACCGCCGCACGGGCTTCGTCGGAGAGCGCCTTCTTGCCGCCCAGCAGGCCGCTTTTCAACGTGACCGTGTACTCGACGCCGCGCTCGATACGGCGCACCTGCGTGAGGCCGCACAGATGGGCGATATCGGTTGCCTTGCTGGCCCACGGCGACACCGTGCCGAAGCGCGGCACCACGAGGAAGCTTTCGGCCGAGCCGCGTTCTTGGCTTTCTTCGAACGGATGGCCGTAGTGCATCAGCGCTTCGATCTTCGCGTTGTCTTCCGCGGAGAGCGGCGTTTGCGCGTTGACGAAGTGCAGATACTGTCCGCGCACGCCGGTAATGTTGGCGTCGATGCGCGTAAGCGTTTCGAGCAGGCGGGTTTGACGGAAATCGGAAAGGGCCGAAGCGCCGGGGAAACACGAGAAGTGGGCCATGGACTTGACGTTGCGTCGCTAATGATGCCGATGAGTGATGCCGATGAGTCGCGCGTGCAGGCGACGTGAGGCGGAAAGGAAGTCCGGGATTATACCCCGGGAACGGGCTTCCAGCGGGCTTGCAGATAGGGGGTTAGCGCGGTGCCGGCAGGGTTTCGGGGCTAGCGCGCCGGGCGCCGCCTGCGCCTCTCGCGTGACAAAGCGATCGGTTTGGCTGCTATCATTCGCCCTTTCACCAGATCGGCGCGAACAGCCTGAGCAAGGCCGGGCTTCGCGCCGCATGCCACGCTTAAGCGGAATGCAGGGCTTCGGTATCCCGCCGGCAAATCGAATCAGAACATGGATGTCATCGTCATCGGCGGCGGGATAGTTGGCGTCGCCACCGCTTATCATCTGCGCGCGGCGGGCCACAGGGTTTGCGTCGTCGAGCGCCACGCGACCGTCGCGCAAGGCGCGACCTATGGACACGGCGGCACCGTCCTCCCGACCCCGCTCGACGTCTGGTTCGGCCCGACTTTCATGGCGAACCGTCAGGGCGTGAAGAACGGTGTCATCAGCAAGACCGGCTTCAACGGGCCGGCGCGCCAGTTCGTCAAGCAGCTTGCCACCTTGCAGGAGCCGGAGGCGTTCAGCCAGCAATACGGGCGGCTGCGCCCGCTGATCGAGGCGTCGCGTGACGCGATGGCCGACATGGAGGCGCGCTTCGGTCTGGAGTTCGAACAGGCGAACGGCCTGCTTTATCTGGTGCGCTCCGCGCAAGAATGGGAGCAGACACAAACCGCGCTCGAATTGCTGCGTCAATACGAAGTGCCGCATCACGTACTGACGCCTGCCGAATGCGCCGCATTCGAGCATTCCGTGCCGACCGATCCGGAATTCGCCGGCGGCGTGCTGTTCGACCATGAGCGCACGGCCAACTGTCCGCTGTTTGCCAAGCTGATCAAACAGACGCTGGATACGCAGGGCGGCGTGCAATTCATGCCTGGCTGCGAAGTGTCGGCGATCCGCCTCGACAGCGAGCGCCCGGCGGTGGAATTGGCGGCGCGCCCCGGCAAGATGTCCCGTTCACGCGACGTCGACGTCATCAACGCTGATGCGATCGTCGTGGCCGCGGGCTACGGCAGCTTGCCGCTGCTCGAACGCCTCGGGCTGCGACTGCCGCTGCATCCGTTGCGCCTGCACACGCTGGTTGCACCGATTGCGCATGAGGAATGTGCGCCGCACGTTGCGATCGTCGATGCGGTGAAGCGAATTGCGATCACACGGATGAACCACCGTCTGCGGATTGCGGGTGGCGCGGTATTGCAAAGTACCGGCCAGATCGACAAACCGCTCGGCGAAGCCTTGACCAAGGAGGCGCTTGCGCTGCTGGGCCAGGCGACGCACGACTGGATCCCGGGCGCCGCACGGATTTCCGCGGCGCTGCCGTGGGAGGGGGTCAAGCTGCTGTCGCCGGATGGTTTGCCGGTGATCGGCAACGCGTTGCATCCTCGTCTCTTTGTGAATGTGGGTCACGGCCCCGCGGGATGGGGGCTGGCATGCGGAGCAGGGAAACTGGTGGCTGATCTCATTGCCGGTGCGGCGCCTGACCTGCCCGTGGATACGTTGGCGGCGCTTCGGCCGGACCGGTTTTAACAGGGGCTTTCTGCCGCGCAGGCAAAAAGCCCCACACACCCAATCCGTACTACCATAATGGCGTCAAAAGCTGACTCACCTTGCTAAAAGGCGAACCCCAAGCCGCCGCCATGATCCGATCCGACACCACGCCACCGCAGCTCGTCACCCCGCACAACCGTGCGCTCCCCCTCCTCACCCTGACGGACCTGAGGATCCTGGAAACCCAGGCATCGGCAGCGTTGCCGGCTCATACGTTAATGGGCCGCGCAGGCAAAGCCGCCGCGAGCTTCCTGAGCGAGCAAATAACCCGTGACACGTCAGTCGCCAGGACAAAGCACAAAGTGTGGCTAATTGCCGGGCCGGGCAACAACGGCGGCGACGCCCTGGTCATGGCGACGGAACTCCACAAAGCCGGCATCGCGGTAGAACTCTGCATGCCCGTCGAGGTAAAACCGGAAGACGCCCGCTGGGCCCTGAACAACGCCCGCGCCGCCGGCATTGCAATCAGCTCGACACTGCCGGCCTCGCTGGACGAATACACGTGGCTAGTGGACGGCATGTTCGGTATAGGCCTGACGCGCCCGCTGGAAGGCGTCTTCGCGACCGCCGCCCGCCGACTCTCGCAACGCAGCAAAACAAAAAAAGGCGGCGTGCTGGCGCTGGACACCCCAAGCGGCCTCGACAGCGATACAGGCACGATAGTCGGCCAGGAGCAAAACGAAGGCGACGCGGTCCGCGCCACCCACACCATCACCTTCATCGGCGCCAAGCCCGGTCTCTTCACGGCACAAGGCCGCGACCTCGCCGGCGCGGTAACGGTGGCGCCGATCGGCATCGACAGCTCCGGCCGCACGGGCGTGCAACTCAACGCGCCCGAACTGTTCGCCGCGTTCCTGCCGTCACGCGATTTCGCCACCAACAAGGGCACGTTCGGCAGCCTCGCGGTGGTCGGCGGCGACACCGGCATGTGCGGCGCGCCGATCCTCGCGGCGCGCGCGGCGCTCTACGCCGGCGCGGGCAAAGTGCACGTCGCCCTGCTGGGCCTTGGCGCGCCGCCCTACGATCCGCCGCATCCCGAACTGATGCTCCACGCAATCGACGATCTGCCGCTCGATACGATGGACGCGCTCGCCGTCGGCTGCGGCATGGGCCACCGCGAGCGCGCCACGCGGGTCCTGCATGACGTGTTGCCCCTCGACGCGCCCAAGCTGCTCGACGCCGACGCGCTGAATCTGATTTCGAAAGACCCGTCGCTTGCGGCAGCGGTCACGGCGCGCGGCGTGCAAGGCGATCCGTGCGTGCTGACGCCGCATCCGCTCGAAGCCGCGCGCCTCCTCGGCACCGACGCCCCTGCCGTGCAGCGCGACCGGCTGGCCGCGGCACGCGCGCTGGCGGCGCGCTTTGCCGGCGTCGTCGTGCTGAAGGGCTCCGGCACGGTGATCGCCGCGCCGGACGGCCGCCTCGCGATCAATCCGACCGGCAATGCCGCGCTCGCGACAGGCGGCACCGGGGACGTGCTCGGCGGCATCATCGGCGCCCTGCTTGCGCAACACTTGCCGCGCTTTGAAGCGGCGCTGGCGGGCGTCTACCTGCACGGCCTCGCCGCCGACACGCTGAGCGCCCAGGGCCACGGCCCGGCCGGCCTGACGGCGGGAGAACTGGCGCCGATGGTGCGGACCTTGCTGAACCGGATGTTCTATCCGGCGCCGAATCGATGAACCCGCATCTCGCGCAGTCTGCCGCAGATGCCCAAACCGCGGCCGCCTCGCTGCCGCCTGTCACGCAACGCCGTTATACTGATTGACTGCGCCGCCCGACAGATTCATTGCGGGGTTGCGGCGAAACTTCAGCGAGTGCTTTCATCCCGAAGCCGGCTCGCGAAGCTTCTCCGAAACCCGCGACGAACCCGGCCGCGCGGCATCGCTCTAACAGCATCGTTGCATCATCCTCGGCAGCGCTTCACGCGCGCGCCTTTCTTCGTGCCCCTTCGTTAGACGGACGCTATGACGCAGAACTCGCTCCCCTCCTGGTCCTCGCTGCAAACGCATTACGAGAAGATTCGCGATGCGCACCTGCGCGACTGGTTCGCCCCCGAGAACGATCCCGCCCCTACCCGTGCTGAGCGCTTTGCGTTCGCGGGCGGCGGTCTCGCGGCCGATTTCTCGAAGAACCGCATCACCGACGAAACCCTGACACTGCTGGTGCAACTCGCCCGCGAAGCCGGCGTCGAACAGCGCCGCGACGCGATGTTCGCGGGCGACGTCGTCAATCCGACCGAAGGCCGCGCCGCCTTGCACACCGCGCTGCGCGCCAGCGACCCGCAAGCGCCGTTCTACGCGCAGGTGCAGGCCGAGCGCGCCAGAATGGCCGCTTTCGCCGACCAGGTGCGCAGCGGCGCCTGGACTGGCTACACCGGCAAACGGATCCGCCATATCGTGAACATCGGCATCGGCGGCTCGGACCTCGGGCCGAAGATGGTCGTGCACGCGCTGCACCATCTGGCGAGCCCGGAGATCGCCACTCACTTCGTGTCGAACGTCGACGGCGCCGATCTGTACAACGTGATGCAGCAGATCGATCCCGAAGAAACGCTCGCGATCATCGTCTCCAAGACCTTCACGACGCTCGAAACGATGACCAATGCGCGCTCGCTGCGCGACTGGTTCATCGAGAAAGGCTGCCCGGAAAGCGCGCTGGCCAAACACTTCGTCGGCGTGTCGGCGAACCCGGCGGAAGTGGTCAGGTTCGGCATCGCGAAAGAGAACGTGTTCGAGATGTGGGACTGGGTCGGCGGCCGTTATTCGCTGTGGTCGGCAGTGGGCCTGTCGATCATGATCGCGATCGGTCCGCGGCAGTTCGGCGAACTCCTGGCCGGCGCCAACGAAATGGACCAGCATTTCCGCGCCGCGCCGCTCGAAAAGAATCTGCCGGTGCTGCTCGGCATGATCGGCATCTGGTATCGCAACTTCTTCGGCTCGCAGAGCTATCTGGTCGCGCCGTATTCGGAAGCGTTGCATTTCCTGCCGTCGTATCTGCAACAGCTCGAGATGGAGAGCAACGGCAAGTCGGCGCGGCTGGACGGCGCAATGGTCGACTATCCGACTTCCGCCGTCACGTGGGGCGAGCCGGGCACGAACGGTCAGCATGCGTTCTTCCAGATGCTGCACCAGGGCCCGACCATCGTGCCGATCGACTTCATCGCGGTGCTGACGCCGGAGCATCCGCTCGTCAGCCATCATCCGAAGCTGCTGGCCAACTGCTTCGCGCAGAGCGAAGCGCTGATGCTCGGCCGCACGCTGGAAGAAGCGAAAAAGGTGGCCGGCGCGGACACGCCGGAACTCGCACCGCATCTGGTGTTTCCGGGTAACCGTCCGACCAGCACGCTGCTGGTCGACGCACTGACCGCCCGTTCGCTCGGCGCCCTGATCGCGCTTTACGAGCACAAGGTGCTGGTGCAGGCGTCGGTATGGAACATCAATCCGTTCGATCAGTGGGGCGTCGAGCTGGGCAAGATTCTCGGCAAGGTTGTCGAGGCGGATCTGACCGCGGCAAGCATCGATGCGGCGAAACACGATTCGTCGACCTCGGCGCTGATTGCGCGGGCACGCGCTGCGTTAAAGCGTTGAACGTGTGCGGCGCGCCCGTTCGCGCCGCATGCGCTTGCGCTGACCGCTCAATGCGCCGGGCGGTGCGGCGCCACGCTCAGGCCAATCGCCCTGCCTCGATCGTCACCGTGGTATCGCAGCGGCGCGCAAGCTCGATGTCGTGCGTGACAAGAATCAACGTAGCGCCGTTCGCGCGATTCATCTCGAACATCAGGTCGATCACCGCATGACCCGTAGCCGCATCGAGACTGCCGGTCGGCTCGTCGGCAAACAGGATCGCCGGGTGCGTGACGAACGCCCGCGCGAGCGCGACGCGTTGCTGTTCGCCGCCCGACAGCAGCTTCGGATAATGACCGGTGCGCTGCCCGAGGCCCACCTGCTCCAGCAAGCGGCGCGCTCGCGCCGCGGCCTCGCGCGTGCCGATGCCCCCTTGCAGTTCCAGCGGCAAGGTGACGTTTTCGAGCGCCGTCAAATGCGGCATCAGTTGGAACGACTGGAACACGAAACCGACCGAGCCGCTGCGCAACGCGGCGCGCTCATCTTCGTTCAGTTCGGTGAGTTCGCGGCCCAGCAGCCGAACCGAGCCCGAACTCGCGCTGTCCAATCCTGCGAGCAAGCCAAGCAGCGTAGACTTGCCCGACCCGGACGCACCGACGATCGCCACACTGCTGCCGGCAGCGATGGCAAGATCGATATCGTCGAGAATCGTCAGTTCGCCCGTAGCATCCTTAACCCTCTTGCTCAAACCCCGCACGTCAATGACTGGATCAGTTTTGTTTAGCATGATGAAGCGTAGGTTGAAAGTGCGCGCCATGGCGCCTCGCGCTGCGGCGCTGACTACGGCATTCGGCTCGGCCGTGCTGGCCGCAGCCATGTTTTCGACGCCCTTCGTGGCTCGCGCCGCCAACGCGCCCGATGCGGCCAAGCCGGTGATTGTGGTTCTCGGCGACAGCATCTCCGCCGAATACGGCCTGCCCCGCGACACCGGCTGGGTGGCCTTGATGCGCCGGCGCCTGACCGACGAGCGAATCGATTATAGCGTCGCCAATGCAAGCATCAGCGGCGACACCACGAGCGGCGGCCGGGCCCGCTTGCCGGCGCTCCTGCAAAGACTCAAACCGAGCATCGTGATCGTCGAACTTGGCGCCAACGATGCGTTGCGCGGCGTGCCGCTCGCCACCACCGAAGACAACCTGCGCACGATCATCGAGCAGGCTCAGCAAGGTCACGCGAAGGTCGTGCTGGTCGGCATGTATGTACCGCCTAATTACGGCCCGGACTACACACAAAAGTTCCACGGCTTGTACGGCGAACTGTCGAAACAACTGCGCGTACCGCTGGTGCCCTTCCTGCTCGCGGGCATCGCCGACAAACCGGAGATGTTTCAGGCCGACCAGATTCATCCGACGCAGCAGGCACAACCCGTGCTGCTCAACAACGTGTGGCCGGCTGTGAAGCCGTTGCTGCGCACAAGTTCGCCGCGCTGAAAAGTTGGCTAACAACGTGTTTCCGAAAATTGGGGAACATGGATCCGTAAGGTCAATTTCGTAATCCATGCAACCTGGCTCGTCTCTGAGTCGATTCTGAGCGACTTTTGAGGAGATGACATGAAATACTTACCGTTAATCGCTTTGACCGTGGCAATTTCTGCCTTGGCCGCTCAACCGCCCGCAGGCGTCCAGTCCGTTGGGCAAAGCCAGCAACCACCTAAGGCCGTCGCTGCCTGCATTGCGCAGAAGTGGGCGGATGGCTCGCAACAAAAAGTCGTGTCGCAAGATACGCTGGCAAACGATCAGGCGCTCGACGTCTACGTTCCGGGCCAACAGCCGCCTAATGGCGCAGCCGCAGTGGTACGCCCGTCGTACACCGGCAAGGGTACGTGGGTCGGCTTCCGCGCGAATGGCGCCGCGGGCAGCGACGCCACTGGTGCGATCAGCGCTTGCCTTTAACAAGGCAACTAAACGCAACTGAAAACCGTCTGGAGCAGCGCTCCGCAGCCAACCGTTCGATGAGTTTGCGCTCGTCAAACTCGCACAATAAAAAAAGCCCCGCAATTGCATTGCGGGGCTTTTTTGCATCTGAGCGTTTCGTCTTACCGCGCGTTGTACCGCGGTTTTACCGCGCGTTTACCGATACGCTGGAGCCGAAGCTTATTCGCCGCTCGCCTGAGCATTGCTGCTGTCGAGCGAACCGTAGAACTTCACCTTCGACCGTTCACGCAGCGCTTGAACATAAGCCTCTGCTTCGGACTGCGCGTCGACCTGCGCAATCTGCTGTTGTGCCGCTGCCAGACGCTGCGGATCGACCGGCGCGCTAGCCGCCACCGAGTTCACGCGATAGATCGCATAGCCGTCGTTGCCGAGATCGACACCGACGTAAGCCGGCAGTTTTTGCGCATCCGCTTTGTAAATTGCGCTCAACGCCGCGGGCGGTACGCCTTGTGCGACGTTACGCGACACCTTCACCGGCGACGAGAAACCCGTCGTGGCATTCGACTTCTGCAATTCGGCCAGCTTCGCAATACCGTCCTTGTGCGCCGCCTCGTCCGACTGAGCCGCGATCACCTTCTGACGCACCGCGTCCTTGATGGTAGCGAGCGCCGGTACCGCCGCGGCCTTGTAGTCCGTCACGCGCGCGGCGATCAGCGTATTGCCGCCGACGTCGATCGCTTGCGTGTTGTTGCGCGCCGTCACTGCATCGTTTGCGAACACAGCGGTGAGGAATTTCGCGTTGTTCAGCGGGCTATCCGGCGGCAGCTTCGCGTCGGGCTGCGGCGTAACCGTGGCCGTTTGCAATTGCAGTTTGTACTTGTCGGCGGCCGGCTGCAGGCTCTTCGCTTTTTCGTAGACGATCGACGTGAAGCCTTCCGACTCGTCGCTGAAGGTCTTGCTCGCCTGCTGCGTCTTGATATCTTTCGCGATCGCATCCTTCACTTCGTCGAACGGCTTGGTGACGGTCGGTTTCACGTCCGTGACCTTGACGATGTGATAACCGAAGTCGGTCTGCACGATGCCGCTGACTTCGTCTTTCTTGAGAGCGAACACGGCGTCATCGAATGCCTGGCCGCCCGCGATCATGCCGCGGCCGAAGTAACCCAGGTCGCCGCCTTTCGATGCGGAACCCGGATCCTGCGAGTTCTGTTGCGCGATCTGCGCAAATTGATCCGGATGCGCCTTGATCTGCGCAAGCAGCTCTTCAGCCTTCTGCTTCGCCTTGGCCTTGTCGGCCGCGCTTGCGTCTTTCGGCGCGGCGATCAGGATGTGGCTCGCGCGCACCTGGCCGTCGGTGCGGTACTTCGCAATGTTGTCGTCGTAATACTTTTTCAGATCGGCGTCGCTCGGTTGCACCGCAGCCGCGAGCGTTGCCGGCGACAACACGAGGTACTGGATCGTTGCCTTGGCCGGCGTGGCGAAGTCGTTGCGATGCGCGTCGTAATAGGCTTGCAGTTGCGCGTCGGTCGGCTGCACCTTCGCTGCATAGTCACGCGGATGGAACGCGATGCCCTGCACTTCGCGCTGCTGTTCGGCGAGTTCGGTCAGACGCTGTGCGAGAGTCTTCGACGTGAATGCGCTGCCCTGAATGCTGGCGGGCAGTTGTTGCGTGGCGATGCTGTAGCGCACACGCTCGTCGTATTGATCGGGCGTCATGCCCTGCATCGCGAGCAATTGCTTGTAACGATCGACGTCGATCGACCCGTCGGGATTCTTCAGCGACGAGATCACCGGATCGTTCAGCAAGACGCGCCGCACGGCGTCGTCCGAAGCGGTCAGATGCAGGCGCTGCGTTTCCTCGGCCAGCACGCGCTGCTCGATCAGACCGTCGAGCATGTCGCGACGGCGCTCCGGCGTGTCGAACGACTTCATGTCGAATTGCGCACCCAGCATCTGGCGGGCGCGGTCGAGCTGCTGACGCATGGCGTTGTCATACTCGGCGCGGGTGATCTTGTGACCGTTGACGCCGGCGACGTTTGCGCTTTCGTCAAAAAAGCCGCGGAAGCCTTGAATACCCACAAAACCCAACCCCGGCACAATGACGAGGATGAGCATGAACATCATCAGGCGTTTGTGATTGCGGAAAAAATCGAGCATGCGTGAGGAGTGCCAAAAACAGAACGCCCGATATTACAACAGCGGGCAATAAAAAAGGCGAACCGGAGTTCGCCTTTCGAAGATACTGGCGGAGTGGACGGGACTCGAACCCGCGACCCCCGGCGTGACAGGCCGGTATTCTAACCGACTGAACTACCACTCCTTGTACTGCGCCTGACTTGCCTCCAGGCCATTGATGCCGCACTACTGCCGACGCACTCCAGCCGGATCCGATGGCGCCGGGGGCTCGAAAACGGCCCGCCAAGCCTTATGGGGTAAGGCGCCCACGCAATCCAATCCGACACGATCCGACGGATACATCGAAAAATACAACGAACGGAAATTGTAACCGAAACCGTCGCATGACCGCAACATTTCCGCACGGCCGCCGCTTTGCCCGACGGGCCTTGAAGCAGGTCAGGCCGATTGGCAGGCCCTGCCGCGAACGGCGTGACAATCCTTTGCCGTCGCTTCAGCTTCGGACATGTCCACACCGCTCCTGTCTTGCCGGAGTATTAGGCGGTCGAACAGTGGCCGGCCGGCGGCCGGCGTGCCGGTGTCGCCCCAAACCTGGCCCGAGCCCCCGCCCCCGCAACTCCGCTCTTCGCCGTGGCGGATGGCGGCGCCGGCGCAACGACCGACGCCGGCGAGGCGCTCATCCGATGGCCAGCTTCACAATGCAGCCGAGGGCGAGCAGCAGCAAAGCTGCTGAAAGAAGGAGGTCGTAGGGGTATTTCATGAATTGGCAAAGCAAATATTGAGCAGGGGTAAAGGGGTAACGGGGGGCGACGATGCACAACACACTCCGCCATGGGTGAGGGCCATCGGGTGCGCAGCGAGCCGGCCAGTATAGGGAACGGACGGGGTGTCATGCGTGAGCGGCTGAACCAGCCAACACATTGACTGATAGCGCCAGGAGCAAGCGCTCAGCGAACATCAGGTGAAGCGCACGCCATCGATTGAGCTGTCGAGGCCGCGCGGTACTTACGGAGCGAGCGCCTTACCAATGGAAATCGCAACGAGGCCTACGACCGCCAGAATCGCGAGCAAGCGAAAATTGCTTGATACCTTCACCCTCCTCGGCGCCCAATGTCCGATTCGGCGCCACTTCTTCGCGGCGAACTCGATATGCACGTATGCGCCGTGCACACGCAACATTCGTAGCGCCGATGAGATGCTCAAGAGCAGATAAGCCATTACCAGAAGTATTAGCAAGCAAGTCAACGCTGACGTCACGTGCGCCCCCGGCTCGACGAAGGTGGATATCTGTTTCTCGTTATGCGCCAATCCTGGCATCGATTTCCGAGTCTGATGCGACCAAACCCTGTTCGCTGGTGCACGCACACGCGGCTCCGGCCAACGGACATTTGGGTGCGGCGAGCTATTCGATATATCTCCTTCAGCCGTACGTCATCGGACTCGTGGAGAAGATCCTGAAGATTCATCCTGACGCGAACCCGGCGACCGGAATTACATTGGCAATTGCGGTGATCGCCGTTGTTTGCGGGACAGGATGGCTATGCCATCAATACGTGGAGCCACCCTATTCAGGCGAGTATCAAGCGAGCCGCACTCCGCCGGCGCCGCAGCGCGGATCTCGCCGTCTGATATTTCACTGCCAGTCAGAATTCGGCCACGAAGTAAAACGCTGTCTCCGGGAGTAAAAACCGATCTCCAAGGGCGCAGCACGTGCCTCGAAGGCGCTGCCCGCAAACGATAAAATAAAGGTGCGCGGCAGCGAACAGGACGAACCTGACCAGCAACTGGCATATCGAACGAAAATACTATTTTTTGAAATGAGACGCGCGGTCAAATGTAATATAGTCGGTAGCTTACACTCGCCTCTCGAGTGATCGACGGTTTTCCAACCAGACGCATATTGCGGCGAAAGCCCGTGAATTAAAAAACACCCGCCATCGGTTTTGCCCAAAACCGATGACGGGCACACGTCCATACCAATTAAACCGACTCGAATCGGTTCATTTATTTCCGAGGATCAAAATGGAGCACTATTCAACCGTTCAAAATAACGACCGGCTGCAACGGCACGTTATGTTGCAAACCAGTAACGTCAAGCATATCGGCATCGCCTTGTTTAACGGCTTTGCGCTGCCTGAGGCGGCTTCGGTTATCGAGGTATTCCAGGCGGCGAACGCTCTCGCCGAGACCCGCAAGCTGGCCAGGACACGTTACAACGTTCGGCTGCTGTCCGCGACCGGAGGCCGGGTAGCCAGTTCGTCATCGGTGTTCGTGTTCACAGAAAGCATCGAGGCGCGCCAACAGGCGGATAAGCTTCACGCACTTTTCATTGCAGGCGGCGCAGACCTGTGGAACACACTGCACGACGTCCATCTGATCAGGTGGCTGCAGCGTGCCTCGCACGACGCCGAGCACGTATGCATCCCTTTCGACGGGAACCCACTGCTGGAGGCAACCGGACTCACAAAATTCATCACCGGCCGCAAGCTTGGCGCCGGCTGCGGCGACGCCAGCCGACAGCCGCGTAGCGCCGACGCCACCATCGCCCTGCAACTGGCGCTAAGCGTGGTTCAGGAAGATCTCGGTCCTGAGATCGCCCGGCAAATCGCCGCCAGGACGCAACCGCTCGCTGAAACGCCGTTCACCTCGACGGTTCGCAAGAACACCTCCGCTCTTTTGAGTAAGCAAATTCAGACGGCCGCACAGTGGCTGGAATCCCACGGCGACCAGCCGATCTCGATCGGCGACGCGGCACAGGTCGCCGCGATGAGCGAACGGAATTTCCTGCGTCGCTTCAAGATGGAAGTCGGTCTAAGCCCGTCTGATTATTTGCTGAAGGTACGGCTCGACCTGAGCTGCCGCCTTCTTGTCGAAACCAGCCTCCCCGTCGACAAGATCGCTCGCCGATGCGGCATCGGCACCGGTGGACAGCTCTCCAAACTCTTCCGCAAGAATCTTGCAACGACACCGACCGAGTATCGCGCCAACGGGCGGCAGTTGCGCGGATCGTCGTAACGGGCCGGCTGAGGGCTTAAAGCGATCCCAGGTACGCGTCGGACGTCCCCGCGCCGCAGCCCTCCCTATGAGGAGGGTTGTCGCGGGGGGCGCCTGCTGCTTGGCGATCCGCACGTGCTCAGAACTTGTGGCGAATACCCGGATTGGCGGCGCCCTGCTGTTTCGTGCCTGAATAGCCGTATGAACTGACAGAAGCTGTCATCTACGGACACGAATCAAAGAGCGGCCCCTCGGGGGCCGCTCGATGTCGGCACGAGCTTTCTGAAGTCCATAGCGCGCAGCATGTTTTGGTTGTGAGCTTTTATTGGTTCGCTTGCATTCGGGCGTTGATTACATTGACCGGTCTTAACGAAACAGCTTCAAAGGACCATGCAATGAAAATTTCCGGGGTGCAGCGCCGCCGCCTGCTGCGCACGCTAGTCGCCTGTGGCATCACGCCTGCCGCCGTATGGTCCGCTTCATGGCTCGCTTCACGGTCCGCTCAGGCGGCGCCGGCAAGTCTGGTCTTCGGCGACCAGGCCGGCGGTCTGCGCGCCCTGGCTGAGGCCGCGCATGTGCTCGACGGCACGCCGTACGCGTTTCGCTGGGCCAACTTTCAGGGCGCGGCGCCGCTCTTCGAAGCACAGCGCGCGAACGCCGTCGATCTCGCTCCGGCGGGCGACCTGCCGGTCCTCGCGGCCGCGATCGGCGACCCAACGCTAAAGCTCGCCGCCACCCGCGTGGGCTCGCCGTCCTCCCTCGGCATTATCGTGCAGGCGGATTCGCCGATCCGCCATGTCGCGGAACTGAAGGGCAAGACCGTGGTGGTGTCGTCGGCGCGCGGCAGCATCTCGCAGTTCCAGTTGTATGGCGCGATGGCCGAAGCCGGGCTATCGCGCGCCGACGTGAACGTGCGCTTTGTGATGCCCGTCGATGCGTTTGCCGCGTTCGAAGCGAAACAGCTCGACGTGTGGGCGACCTTCGATCCGTACTACGGCACCGCCGTGCAACGCGGAGCGCGCGTGTTGCGCGATGGCAGCGGTATCAACAGCGGTCTTGGGTTCATTACCGCGTCGGGCGCGGCGGCGACGGATCAGGCGAAACGTCCGGCGATCGCCGACGCGCTGCGGCGTTTTCAGCGCGCCGGCGACTGGGCGGTCGCGCATCCCGACGACTACGCGCGGGTCTACGCGTCGCTCACGCGGTTGCCGCTCGAAGCGGCTGCTGTCATCACGAGACGCTCGGCTTTGCGTCAACGCGCGGTCAGCAATGACGATATCGATGCATTGCAGCGTGTTGCCGACAGCGCGTTCAAAGATGGGATCTTGCCGAAGGCGGTCGACGTCAGATCGATCGCCGACAGAACGATCGGCAACGCGTAGACCGCATGACGCGGCTCAATCCGCCGCGGGAATCCACGGCGCCGTTGCAGCGTCGCTCGCGCGAAAGGCCGGGAATTTTGCGCCAAGCTCTGCGATGGTCCTGATGTTGTTCTTCACCAGATCGTCGCGCGTTATCAGCGCCGGCTTGACGACGATCCGGCGCCCGGGATCCTGCCCGGCCACGAGCAATGCCGCGGCGCGCACGGACACCGCGCCGACGACCGCCGGGTTGGTCGCCGCCGTCGCCACCCATGCGCTGCCCGGTGCGCGGATGGCCTCGATGTCGGCGGTCGAAATGTCCGCGCTGTAAATGCGGATCTTCGACGACAGGTTCGCTTCGTCCGCCGCGAGTTTCGCGCCGCGCGCGAACTCGTCGTAAGGCGCGAACACCACACGAATGTCGGGATGCGCGCGATAGGCCGCGGCGGCCTGGTTCGCCACCGATTGCGCGATCGGATTGTCGACGGTGCCCCAGCGCGCCTTTTCCTGGACCTTCGGATGGGCGCTCCTGAAGTCCCGCCATACCGCATCGCGCCGGTCGAGCGGCGCGAAGCCGGCTACATACACATAACCCGCTGCGAACGCGTCGCCGTTATCCTTCACCGCCTGGTCGAGCAGCAACGCCGCCAGGTCGCGATCGCTCTGCTCGATCTGCGGCACCTTCGGGTTGCCCAGATCGACGTCGAACGCGACCACCTTGATGCCTTTGTCCAGCGCGCGCTGCACGACGTCTTTCAGCGACTCAGGCAACCCGTGATTGACGATGATCGCCGACACGCCCAGGCTGATCGCCTGCTGGATCTGCTCGCGCTGCTCGGCCGCATCCTGGCGGCCTTCATAGATGCGCAGATCGATGCCGAGCGCTTGCGCCTGCTTTTGCGCGCCGGCTTCATAGGCCTGAAAGAAATCGCCGGTGGACAGATAGTTGACCAGCGCGATCTTGACGCCGCCCTTATCGAACGGCGCGGGCGCGCCCTTCAGCGGCGCGGCGTGTGCGGCGAGTCCTGTCAGCGCGGCAGCCGAGAACAAAGTTAGCGCACCGATCATGCGGCCTACGAAAGACTTGCGGAGAAAAACCGATTTCATGAATGATCCCCAACCCGATGAACGAGGTAGTTATGGCGAAGCAGGCGCTATCCGGCTTGCGCCGCGGTGCGTACGCGACAACGCGCGCCCGGATGCGTTTCGGGCGCGACGCGGTCCGCTCAGTTCATCAATTCCACGGATGACGGGCCGGTTTGACGCCGTTCAGATAGTAGTTGCCGACCAGGTGATACTTCCAGCGCACCGGATCATGCAGCGTATGCGTGCGCGCGTTGCGCCAATGCCGGTCCAGGCCGTGCTCACTGAGCGTGGCTTGAGTGCCGCCGAGTTCGAACAGTTTTTCGCCCGCGAGCAAGGCGATTCCGGTCGTCAGCACTTTTGCTTCGCCCACCGCCACCGATGCACGCGCAACGTCGTCTTCGCTTATGCCGCCCTTTGCGGCGATCTCGTCGATCACACGCGCAGCGCGTTCAAGCAATGCGTCGGCGGCATGCAACTGGATGTGCAGATGACCGATCTCCCGCACGGTCAGCGGATCGTCGCCTGCACGCTCCACGCCGCTATCGATCCACGGCCGCGAGCGTGTGCGCACGAATGTCAGCGTATCGTCGAGCGCCGCCTTCGCGATACCGGCGTCGATCGCGGCCTGAATGATCTGCGAGATCGGGCCGTTGAGCGTCGGGATATCGGACACACGGTGCGCCGGAAACACGTGGGATGCCGGAACACGTGCGCCTTCCAGCACCACGGTTCCGCTCGCCGTCGTGCGTTGACCGAAGCCCGACCAGTCGTCGATGACGGTCAAGCCCGGCGTGCCCTTCGGAATCCACGCGAGCCAGCCCTTGCGCTCGTCGTCGAGTCCGAGCACCGGCACGAAGTGAGCGAACAGCGCGCCCGTCGAATAGAACTTGGCGCCATCGACCACATAGTGCTCACCGTCGCGCCGCACACGCGTCTTCAGATCGAGCACGTGTTTCGTGCCCTTCTCCGAAAACCCATTGCCAAAGCGCTTGCCGTTCAGCACCTGCGCGAAGAAATACCGCTTCTGCTCTTCTGTGCCTGTCAGCGCGATCACGTCGACGAGGCCGAAGTGGTTCTGCGGCAACTGTCCGAGCGAAGGGTCGGCCGCGGCGACGATCTTGACGACCTCCGTCAACGTGACAAACGATACGCCCGCCCCGCCGTATGCCTTCGGCACCGTGATCGCCCACAGGCCGGACTGCGAGAACCACTCGATCTCGTCGTGCGGCAAGCGGCGCTCGCGGTCCCGCTCCGCTGCGCCTTGCGCGAGGCGCGACGCAAGTTCGTGTGCGACCGCGAGCGCCTCTGCGTCGTCGGCGATCACGCGGACCGCATGCCGGTCCGCTTCGATCGTGTGCGATGAAGCTGCTTCGTCAATCTCTGCCATGAGCGTCTCCGCTTGAATTACCGTTCGCACAATCTATCAGCGGACATCGCGCGCGCAAACTGAACGATTCGGTAATCGATATTCCTTCGGATGGCAAACGACCGCCAACGGCTTGGTGCCGAATGCGATCGGCACGACGTCCGTCGGCACGACGCTGTCGTCGGCACGCCGCCATGCCGGCACGCATGGCTCACGTGTGTGAATCCGCGCGTCGCCCGACACTGAACGTGAACGCCAGGGCGAGCACCAGCAAGACGCCCTTGATGAAATCCTGCATGTAGTACGGCGCGTTCAGCATCGTCAGTCCGTTGAGCAGCACGCCGACGAACACCGCGCCCACCACCGTGCCGAACACGTTGGGCCGCTTCGCGCCCCACACCGCGTAGCCCACCAGCGCGGCAGCCACGCCGTCGAGCAGCAGCGAGTGCCCGGCGCTGGCGTCGCCCCGGCCGACGCGCGCGGCAATCAGCACGCCGCCCAGCGACGCGATCGCTCCCGACGCGACGTATGCCGCGATCCGGTAGCGCGCGGTGGGCGCGCCGGCGAGCCGTGCGGCCGTCTCGTTGCCGCCGATCGCGTAGATCACGCGGCCCCAGCGCGTGGTCTCCATCGCGATGCAGGCAAGCACTGTCAACGCAGCGAGAATCAGCACGGGCAACGGCACCACGTCGAAAAGACGCAGACGCCCAAGCGCGAGAAACGCGGCGGGGAAAACGCCGGTTGCCTCCGTGCCGTCAGGCAACACGGTGCCGGTGGCGAGCGAACGGCCGCCGGTGGGAATCAGTTGCAGACCGGCCAGCAGGAACAGCGTGCCGAGTGTTGCGAGCTGGTCCGGCACACGCAACCGCGTGATCAGCAAGCCGTTGAACAGACCGGCTGCGACGCCGAGCGCGACGCATACGGCCACGGCCGCCAGCGCGCTGCCGTGCCAGACGATCAGCACGTAGCTCGCCGCCATCTGTGCCGACGCGGCCACGCTGCCCACCGACAGATCGAAGCCGCCTGCCGCCAGCGTGATCGTCACACCGATGCCGAGCAACGCGACGATCGATACCGCCTGCAGGATGCTGAACAGATTGTCGATGTTCAGAAACGCCGGTTCCTTTGTGGCGAACACGGCAATCAGGACGGCGAGCACGAGCAGGATACCGGTGCGTTCGAGGTATTCGCGCAAGCCGCGCAATGCGGGGCGCGCACGCGTGGCCGTTACCGCGTTGACAGCGAGAGAAGGTGTAACGGGTTTCATCGATGGATGTGAGCAGTCAGGTCGGTGGTGGGTACGGGATCGAGCGTCGCGCGATCGAAGCGCACGACGCGATCCGCAATCTCGAACGCCTCCTCGAGATCGCTGACGAACACGATCGTCGCGCGTTCATGAGCGTGCCGCCGCAAGGTATCGACGATATCGGCGCGTGCGCCGGCGTCGACGCCCTGAAACGGTTCGTCGAGCAGCAACAAGCGCGCGCGTTCCGCATGCCAGCGCGCGAGCACGACCTTCTGCTGATTGCCGCCGGACAGGCGCGAGAGGCGATCGTCGGGACCCGTGCAGCGAATGCCGAAGTTTCTGATCGCTTCGATCGCGGCATCGCGCTCCAACGTCTGGCGCACTGTGCCGCGTGTGAACCAGCGCGACAGGAACGGAAAACTGAGCGTGCCCGCAATCGACGCAAACGGCACGCTGTCGGGAAACAGCGACGTGCGCCAGCGATCCTCTCCGGCAAGGAACACGCCGGCGCGAATCGCATCGGCGGGCGAGCGCGGACGCCATGGCGCCCCGTCGAGCACCATCTTGCCGGCGGCCGCGCGTGCGCAACCGAAGATCGCACTCGCCAGACGCGACTTTCCTCCTCCCACCGGGCCCGCTATTGCGACGATTTCGCCGCGTCGCACGTCGAGATCGAACGGGATGCTGTCAGGCGTCAGCTGAAAGTCGCGCAAGCTGAAACACGCTTCAAGCGACGCCCTATCCGCTGCATGGTAAGCACGATCTTTGAGTATGGGCCGCCCGATCATCGTTTCGACAGCCGCATCGAAATCGATCGGCGCTTGCAGGTCGGCGACGATGCGTCCGTCGCGGACGATCGTCACCCGATCGGCGATGCGCCGCAGATCGCCGAGTCGATGCGAGACCAGCAGGATCGCGACACCTTCGTCGCGCAACGGGTCGAGCAGCGCGAAGAGCCGTTCGGCTTCCGGTGCGGACAGGCTGGCGGTCGGCTCGTCGAGAATCAGCAATGCGGGGTGTGACGCCAGGGCGCGCGCGAGCGTGACGAGTTGCTGACTCGCGAGCGACAACGACGCGAGCGGCGCCGACAGATCGACATCCAGCCCGACTCGCGCGGCAAGCGGCCCCGCGGCGTTGCGGCGCGCCGCAGGCGGCACGCGCCACGGCGAGCCCGGATCGCACAGGCGGTCGAGCAGCAGATTGTCGGCGATCGACAGCGCCGGCACGACCGCATCGGCGATCGATTGATGCACCGTGGCGACGCCGAGCCGTTTTGCGGCCTGAGGAGAAGCCGGCCGAAACGGTGCGCCGCGCAGCGTCAACGTCCCGCCGTCAGGCAGATACACACCGCTCAGAATCTTGACGAGCGTGGACTTGCCCGCACCGTTGGCGCCCATCAACGCGACGACTTCGCCGGGACGGATAGAAAGATCGAGCTTCGACAGCGCGACGGTGGGACCGAAGTGCTTTGTTATGGCGACGGCGGTCAGGACCGGCTCGGTCCCGTGGCGAATCTTGCCGGCATGGCGCCCCTTGGTGACGCCGAAGCGGATTGCCTGCTGCTCATTCGGATCGGCAGCATCGCTCGCTGTCGCGGCGATCGAACTGAAAACCGCCGCGAACGGCGTTGCCCATGCACCGCGCAACGTGGGCATGTGGTTCTCCTCATGAAGGGCGCGTCGCAACGCTGCCCGGTTCCTGTCTGCGATAGCCGACAAGATTACGTAGGCGCCCGCCGTCGGGGAACCAACGATTTTTCATTTGGATTCTTGTGGAATGCCAGATCGTGTCGTTCAAACACGATTCTCACTGTTCAAGCGTTCGTCCGGTGACCAGCCGGTCCGCGTGCGGCAGCGGCGCGTTCAAATATCCCGGAAAAACAACGGCTTGACCCGAAATCAAGAAAACGTCATTAGCAAGTGACTATTCGGTGGTAGGCGCTTGCGCACAACCTGCTTTAACTTTGCGAGCAGATGAACCGCAAGGAAGCCCAGATGACCCTACACCAGCGCGACATTCATTTGTCCACCGGCACTGACTACGAACAGCTCGCGAATCGCTTCAGACCCATATTCACGCGCATCGCCGAAGGCGCGGTGAGCAGAGATCGCTCCCGTGATTTGCCGCACGACGCGATTGCCTGGCTGAAGGAAGCCGGGTTCGGCGCGGTGCGCGTGCCGAGCCGCTTTGGCGGCGCCGGTGCGTCGATCCCGCAGCTGTTCCAGTTGATCACCGAACTGGCCGCGGCCGACTCGAACCTGCCGCAAGCACTGCGCGCCCATTTCGCATTCGTCGAAGACTGGCTGAATGCGCCGCCGGGCGCCGAACAGCAAACATGGTTCGACCGCTTCGTCAGCGGCCAGCTGGTCGGCAGCGCATGGACGGAAGTCGGCAGCGCGGCGATTGGCAGCGTCAATACCAAGGTATCGAAGAAGGACGGCCGCTGGGTCGTGAATGGTTCGAAGTACTACAGCACCGGCAGCATCTTCGCCGACTGGATCGATGTGTATGCACAACGCTCGGACGACGGTAGCGACGTAATTGCAGTAGTCAGCACGCATCAGGCCGGCGTGATTCGCAAGGACGACTGGGACGGTTTCGGCCAGACCACCACGGGCAGCGGTACCACGTTGTTCGAAGACGCCGCGGTCGACGAACATGACGTCATCGACTTTGCCCGCCGTTTCAGATATCAGACCGCGTTCTATCAGCTGTTCCATCTGGCGACGCTGGCGGGCATCGGTCAAGCCGTCAAGCGCGACGCGGCGACGCTGGTGCGCGAGCGCACGCGTGTCTACAGCCACGGCAACGCGCCTCGCGCGAGCGACGATGCGCAGATCCAGCAGGTGGTCGGCGAAATCGCGTCGTGGGCATATGCGGCCGAAGCCGTCGCGCTGCGGGCAACCCGCCCTTCGCAGCGCGCCTATGAAGCTCATTTCGCCGGCAACGCCGAAGCCGAACACGCAGCGAACGTCAACGCGGAAATCGAATCGGCACAGGCTCAAGTGGTCGTGTCGGAACTCGTGCTGCGCGCAGCCACGCACCTGTTCAATGCGCTCGGCGCTTCGGCGACCAGCACCAGCAAGGCGCTCGACCGCCATTGGCGCAATGCGCGCACGATCTCGTCCCACAACCCGCTGGTCTACAAGGCAAGGATCGTCGGCAACTGGGCGATCAACGGCACTGAGCCGCCGTACGTATGGCAGATCGGCACTGGACCGGCCCGCGGGAACAGCTAACCATCATGAGCAAATCCATTCGTTTCAACGCGTTCGAAATGAACTGCGTGGGTCACCAGTCGCCAGGCTTGTGGGCTCATCCGCGCGACCGTTCCTGGCAGTACAAGGATCTGACGTACTGGACCGATCTGGCCAAGGTGCTGGAAAAAGGCATCTTCGACGGCATTTTCATCGCCGACGTGGTGGGTTACTACGACGTCTACAAGGGCAGCAACTATCACGCGCTGCACCAGGCGGCGCAGATTCCCGTCAACGATCCGTTGCAGCTCGCCGCGCCGATTGCGATGGTGACCGAGCATCTGGGTATTGGCATTACCGCCTCGACGACGTTCGAGCATCCATACACCTTCGCGCGCAGGCTCTCCACCGCCGATCACCACACTCAAGGGCGCGTCGGCTGGAACATCGTCACGTCGTATCTGGAAAGCGGCGCGAAGAATATCAGCGAAGGTGGCCTGCGCGATCACAGCAACCGCTACGAGGTCGCCACCGAGTACGTCGAGGTGCTCTACAAGCTGTTCGAAGGCAGCTGGGAAGAAGGCGCCGTCGTGCTCGATCGCCACAACCGGGTCTTTACGAACCCCGGCAAGGTCCACGAGATCGGCCACAAAGGCAAATTTTTCGAGGTGCCAGGCTATCACCTGTGCGAGCCTTCGCCGCAGCGCACGCCGGTGCTGTATCAGGCCGGCGCGTCCGGTCCTGGCAAGGCGTTCGCCGCCCGGCATGCCGAGTGCGTGTTCGTGGCCGCGCCCTCGCAATCGGTGCTGAAAAATTACGTGGCCGACGTGCGCCGCCAGGCTGCCGAAGCGGGACGCGATCCGCAACGGATCCTGATCTACAACCTCGTCACGGTGATCGTCGACGAGACCGACGCGAAGGCGCAGGCAAAGTTCGAGGAATACAAGCGCTACGTGTCCTACGACGGCTCGCTCGTCTTCATGTCCGGCTGGACCGGCATCGACTTCGGCCAGTACGCACCGACCGACCTCGTGAAGCGCGTCGAGACCAACGCCATCGTGTCGGCCGTCGAGCATCTGGCGGGCGGCGACAAGGCATGGACGATCGAAGAACTCGCGACCTGGGGTGGGATCGGCGGCCTCGGGCCGGTGTTCGTCGGCTCGGCGGCGACGGTCGCCGACATTCTGCAGCAGTGGGTCGAGACCACCGGCGTCGACGGCTTCAACCTCGCCTACGCCATCGCCCATGAGACCTTCGAGGACGTGGTGAACCATCTGGTGCCCGAGTTGCAGCGGCGCGGCGTGTACCCCACCGCTTACAAGCCAGGCACCCTGCGCGAGAAGCTGTTCGGCGCGACGGCCCTGCTGCCGCACACGCATCCTGCGGCGCGGTTTCGCGACATCGAGCGGATCAAGCGCGAGTCGGCGAACCAGGCGGATCAGGCATCCGGCGTTCCGGCGTTCCGGCGTCTGCGCACGAAACCGAACCGGTGAAGTGACGCACGAACATGACGACGCCTTTGCCTCGCCTGCATAACGTCTCTCCGTCCTTCCAGGGCTTCAGGGCGATTTCCGGCATCGGTTCCGAGGTGAACGCGCCTGCCGTGAAGCCGCGCGACTTCTGCACGACTTTCGGCGACCTGAGATCCTGCTGATGTGCATCGGACGTCTTCGACCTGATCGAAAACAATAAAAAAACCCGCAGAGCCATCATTAGCCATGCGGGTTTTCCAATACTTCCGTGAACGTCTTCAGACTGCGCTGGACGTTGCGCACGAAACGGAAATGGTGGGTGCTGAGAGGCTCGAACTCCCGACCTACGCCTTGTAAGGGCGCCGCTCTACCAACTGAGCTAAGCACCCGTTTCGCGATTCAACGTGCTTCTGTTCTGCTGCTTGACACTGCTTGATACGGCACCGGGACCGGCCTATGTATCACCTATAGATGACACCAAGTCTCTACATTTTCGTTGCACTTCTTTCCAACGAACTTGCAGGTTCATCAAGCAGCAAGCCCATTAGTTTAACGCATCCTTCAGCGCTTTGCCAGGCCTAAATTTAGGGACCTTCGCTGCCTTGATCTTGATAGCCGCGCCGGTACGCGGATTGCGGCCCGTACGTGCCGTACGCTTACCAACGGCAAACGTGCCGAAACCGACCAGCGTTACCGAACCGCCTTTCTTTAACGTACCTTTGACGCCACCGATCACCGCATCGAGTGCACGGCCGGCCGCAGCCTTCGAAATGTCGGCTTGCTGTGCAATGTGATCGATCAATTCCGTTTTATTCATTCCAACCCCCGAGAATATTATGGCAATCGTGACGGCGCTCTGTAGCACCTGGCATCACGCGGCCGGCGGGTAGCGCCGAGCCGACTCATTAGAATTGGCCGAAACCCTTGTGTCAAGCGGGGTTGCGCCGGATCGCGCAGTTTCCCGAACGATCGTTTGATGACCAAATCTTGCTGTCTCTCTCGGCGCCGATCGATGCGTGTACAACCAGTCGGGCGATCGCGGCCGCGGTTGCTCAAAAGGTAGGTTGGCGTGTATGCCGGCGAATCTTTTCGGAATGTGGCGGGATCGGGATAGGGGCAGGCCTCGCGACCCGACCCCTCCCACACCACCGTGCGTACGGGTCCGTACACGGCGGT
>NZ_JBYSWU010000029.1:0-86152 GCF_058781505.1 Paraburkholderia sp. FW306-2-2C-D06C
GGAAGAGAGTGGGCCGGCGGGGGGGCGCAAAGCGGGATTGACGGCGGGATTCAAAGCGGGATTCGCTCGGGGCGGGTCGCATTAAAACACCGGGCTTTGGGCCAGCCGCAAATGCGGATGGCCCAAAGCCCGGTGCGAAGCCAAAGAATCAGCTGACCCGGTTGCGATTGCGGTACAGGCTCAGTGCCAGCGGCACGAAAGCCACCACGAACGCCACCAGCGACCACGCCGGCAAAGACAGACCGAGAATCGGCGGATACGGCGTTTCGCAAAGCCCGGCAACCTTGAACACACCCGGCAGCCAACGTGCGGGCGGCAAGCTGTCGACCAGCGGCTGCAGCGCGTCGAAGCCGCAGCTGAAGCCCGGATTCGCCTGAACATACACATGCCGCGCGGCCGTCACGATGCCGGCCAGCGCCGACAGGACGGCCATCGCTTCCAGCAGACGCACGCCGCGCCAACTGTTGAAGCGCGCGCCGAGGAACGCAAAAATCGCGATCAGCAGGAAGAAGTAACGCTGGATGATGCACAGCGGACACGGGTCTTCGTGCTTGAAGTACTGCAAATACAGTGCGCCGGCCACCAGCCCGACGCAGATCAGGCCAAGCAGAACCAGCAGGGAGCGCTCGCGGCGCAGCATTACGTTGTCATTGTTCATGGATCGTGTAGCTGTCGATGGACGGAAAAAACGAGAAAGGGCGAGTGCCCGCGATTCTAGCGCGAACCCCCGCCCTGACGCTCATCGCGCCTTCGCGTGCTTGTGCGTGCGTTTGCGTGTTCCCCGTGTCAGCGGATCGCCTTGAGCACCGCTTCGGCGCCGCGCCCGATGGCCAGCAACGCATCGTCGGCGTGCGGCGCGCCTGCCAGCATCAGGCCGACCGGCGCGTCGCCGCGCAGATGGCAGGGCAGCGACAGCGCGCAGGAGTCGAGGAAATTGAAGACGCTCGGGTTGCGCAGAATCAGCGCATTGGTGCGGCCAAAGGCGTCGTCGTCGTGTTCCAGATCGGCCACACGCGGCGGCACGACCGGCACGGTCGGCGCGACGACCGCGTCGAAACGCTGCCATAGCGTACGCGCAGCTTCGTCGAGCAGCGCCTCGCGTTCGGCGAGCAGATCCAGATAGTCGGTGGCGCTGGCCGGCTGGCCCTTCAGGATGCGGACCAGCACGCGCGGATCGTATTGCTCGCGATGCTTCTCCAGCAGCGGACGGTGCCATGCATAAGCTTCGATCGGCGCAAAGCCGAAGCGGTTGATTTCGGGCAGGCGGTCGAGCGGCGCGAAACGCACTTCGGTGACGATCGCGCCGGCCGCTTCCAGATGCTTGAGCGCCGTGTCCAGCGCGGCGGCGACCGCCGGTTCGACGCCGTCCGTCACATAGTTGGTCAACACGCCGAGGCGCACGCCTTCGAGCGGCCGGGCCGCCGGGATGCGCGGCTCGAGGCCGGCCAGCATCCGGTCGACCAGCGCGCAGCACGCCACCGAGACGCCGATCGGCCCGAACGAATCGAGCGTCGGCGAAAGCGGCACGCCGCCCTGTTTCGGGATGCGCCCGGCGGTCGGCTTGAAGCCGGTCAGGCCGCACAACGCAGCCGGAATGCGAATCGAGCCGCCGGTATCCGTGCCGAGCGCGACGGCAGCCATGCCGTCCGCCACCGACACCGCCGCCCCGGACGACGAACCGCCCGCAATCCGCTCGTCGCCTTTCACGCTGCGCTGATAAGGCGACAGCGGGTGGCCGTAATGCGGGTTCAGGCCGAGGCCGGAAAACGCGAACTCGCTCATATTGGTGCGCCCGACGATCACCGCGCCGGCCCGCTTCAAACGCGCGACCGCGACCGCATCCGCGGTGGCGGCGGGCGCGTCGGCCAGCGCGACCGAACCGGCGCGCGTCACCTGGCCCTGGATATCGAACAGGTCCTTGACCGACACCGGAATCCCGGCGAGCGGCGAGAGCACCGTGCCGGCGGCGCGCAGGCGGTCGTGCGCATCGGCGGCGGCGCGGGCGCTGCCGGCATCGACGTGCATGAAGGCGACCGCGCCCTGGCCAGCCGGATCGGCGATCCGGTCGAGCGCGGTTTCGACGAGCGCGCGGCTGGTGGTGCGGCCGGCGGCGAGATCGGCGGCAAGCTGGGCAAGCGGCGGGAAGGGCGTGAATTCAGTGGCCATGATGGTGGTCCAGATCCGATTAGGGTCGATTGGGGTCGATTGGGTCGGTCAGATTCGGTTAAATCCGCTTAAATCCGGTTGAATAGGGTCGCGCGGAACGCTTCGATATGCTTTTGCACCGATTGGCGGGCGCCTTCGGCATCGCGTTCGCGCAGCAGGCGGAACAGTTCGAGATGCTCTTCATGCACATCTTCCAGATGGTGCGGCTCGGACAGCGAAATGAACCAGAAGCGCAGCGACCGTTCATGCAACCCGCGCAGAATGTCGGCCAGCACAGGGTTGCGTGAAGCCGCTGAAATCGCCAGATGAAACTCGCGGTCGATATCCATCATGCCTTCGATATCGTGCGCCGCGACGCAGACCGCCGAGCGGTCCAGCAGCGCCTGCATCGCATCGTAATCGTGCGGCTGCGCGTGGCGCGCGGCCAGCTCGACGCAGTAGCTCTCGTTGACCAGCCGCACGTCGATGATCGCCAGCACGTCGTCGAGCGAGACCGGGCGCACCATGATGCCCTTGCGCGGCATGATGGTCAGCATGCCTTCGTGCACCAGCCGGTGCAATGCCTGATGAACGGGCGTGCGGCCGATGCCGGTCAGCGCCATCAATTCCGCTTCGTTGAGCACCTCGCTCGGCCGCAGGCGCATCGTGATGATTTCGCGCTTGACGAACGCATAGGCCTGTTCGGCGAGGCTCGCGCTGGCGGTCTCGCGGGTGGGCTTCGTAGGGCGGGCAGTCTGCAAAAGCGTCATGTGAAGAGGGAGCGGGCAATGTCGTCCGCATTGTAGAGCAAGGTTTTGCGCGGACGGCGTAAGCGCGAGCGCGCGAGCGGATCACCCGCGCCGTCGTTGCATCACGGCGAGCCGCCGCGTCACGACAGATCAGGCACGGCTCGGCGTGACCGCCACCGCGTGCTGCACCATGACGCGCGGCATCATCAGCGTGACCAGTCCGCCGACGATCAGCGCCCCCGCGATCAGCACCAGCCCGAAAGTCACGCTATGCGTCGCATCCTTGACGACGCCGAGCACATACGGGCTCACGTAGCCGGCGAGGTTCGCGATCGAGTTGATCACCGCGATACCCGCGACCGCCGCCGTGCCTTGCAGGAACGTGGTGGACATCGACCAGAAGATGCCGAAGCCCGCCAGGATGCCGACATACGCGATCGACAAGCCGGTGACGGCGAGTGCAATCGAGTTCGTCACCGAGGCGCTGCCGAGCAGGCCCGCCGCGCCGATGAAGCAGCACACCGCGTAATGCCAGCGGCGCTCGCCCGTGATATCCGACGAGCGGCCGATCAGGATCATGCCGACGCCCGCCGCCAGATAAGGAATCGCGGTCACGAAGCCGTTGCTGACGAGGTTGGTGACGCCGAGGTCCTTGACGATCTGCGGCAGCCAGAACGAGAAGCCCGCGTTGCCGGTGACGAGGCAAAAGTAGATCAGCGTCAGCAGCCAGAAGCGGCCCGAGCGCAACGCAGCCGCGAGGCTATGTTCGGCGCCGGCCGCTGCCGCCGCGGTGTTTTCTCGCGAGATGCGGTTAAGGATCACGCGCTTTTCGTCAGCGGTGAGCCATGCGGCTTCGGCGGGCGTGTTGCGCAGGATGGCCAGGGCCCAGAAGCCGGCGAGGATCGACGGAATGCCTTCGATCAGGAACATCCACTGCCAGCCGCGCAAACCGTGTGCTTCGTGCAGCGCCGACATCAGAAAACCCGACAGCGGTGCGCCGATGATGCCCGCCACGGGAATCGCCGCCATGAACACGGCGACCATCCGCGCGCGCCGGTCGGACGGAAACCAGAAAGTCAGATACAGCACCACGCCCGGCACCAGCCCGGCTTCGGCGACGCCGAGGAAAAAGCGCAGCACGTAGAACATCGTTTCCGAGCGCACGAACATCATCAGACACGACAGCAGGCCCCACAGCATCGTGATGCGGGCGATGGTGGCGCGCGCGCCGAATTTCTTCAGCAGCAGATTGCTCGGCACTTCGAATACGAAATAGCCGAAGAAAAAGATCCCCGCGCCGAGTCCGTACGCCGCGTTCGACAGGCCGAGGTCGCCGGTGAACTGCAGCTTCGCGTAACCGATGTTGACGCGATCCAGGTACGACAGGACGTAGACGAGAAACAGGAACGGCATGATGCGCCAGGTGATCTTGCGCAAGGCGGCGGCTTCGAGCAACGCGTCGGAAGAGGCGTCGGCAGCGGATAGCGAAGGGGAGTTCATGAATGCCTCATTCGACGATAGGAAGCGCTCGCACGCGATACGCGTGGCGCAGCGTGCGGTTCAGGACGGGGTCGTGCAGTTCGAGTTCGAGCGCGTCGCCGTCGGCCATCCCGACGATGCCGCCTTGCACCGTCAGCGTGCCGCAGAACATCGCAGCGCCTTGCGCGAGCGGTGCGCGTTCCAGCAGATCGGCGGCCGGCAGCAGGGAAGCGACGCTGCCTTTCTGGTAGACGCGCCGCGCGCCGTTGGCGACGGCATACGCGCGCAATTCCAGCTGATCCCAGTGGCCGGACACGTCCTCGAAGCGCCATGCATCGCGCGCGACCGGTTTCGGGCAGACCTGCTTGGACACGGTGACGCCGTAGGCCTCGACTTCGCGGTCGGTGTGATCGGAGCCGACGGTGACGAGCAGCCCGGAGTTCGAGCGCACCAGCACGCACTCCGCTTCGCCGCTGGATTTCACGCCGACCACGTCGATCTGTTCGGCCTGCGTGAGCAATTCCGCGCCAAGGCGGTAGAAGCATGGCGTGGTCGAAGGGCGCTTCACGCCGAGTTCCGCCAGTTCGGCGATGTGATGCTCGATGGCGGTCTGGTCGCGCCCGGCCCAACCGGCGATGGTCAGACGATTGACTTCGACGACATCGGCGCTGCCGCCGCCGGAACGCTCCACAACATTGAAGGACACCCGCCGCATCACTCGACTCCGAAGAAAATATTCGACAAATATTATTGTGATATTTCACATGCGTCCAGCGTGTCAAAAACATTCTGGCTGGCGACTCCGGCGATCCCTTAGGTATGACCAACCCGCGGTCCTGTCGGCATTTGCGCGTTTTTGGCGCGTCGCATGCGTGCGTTACACTGCGGTTTTTAACGCATTACTTTTTGTAAGGGACGCATCCATGCATCACGGCGTTGGCTTCATTCAGGATCTGGCGGTCGTGATGGCGCTCGCCGGCGTCGTCACCGTGCTGTTCCATCGCCTGAAACAGCCGGTGGTGCTGGGCTACATCGCCGCGGGCGTGATCATCGGGCCGTACACGCCGCCGTTCCAGCTGATCCACGACGAGCAGACCATCCAGACGCTCGGGGAACTCGGCGTGGTGTTCCTGATGTTTTCGCTCGGACTCGAATTCAGTCTGCGCAAACTCTTCCAGGTCGGCGCGACGGCGATCGTCGCGGCGCTCTCGGAGATCGTGCTGATGCTGTGGATCGGCTACGAGATCGGCAGCGCGTTCGGCTGGAGTTCGATGGATTCGCTGTTTCTCGGCGCGATTCTGGCGATCTCGTCGACCACCATCATCGTCAAGGCGCTCTCGGAGCTGGGCCTGAAGCGCGAGAGCTTCGCGCAACTGGTGTTCGGGATTCTGATCGTCGAGGATATTCTCGCCATCGCAATGCTGGTGCTGCTGTCCGGCATCGCGCAGACGGGGCAGCTGAGTGCGGGTGTGGCGGTGGTCACGCTCGGCAAGCTGCTGCTGTTCATGACGGTGTCGCTGGTGGTCGGCATTCTGCTGGTGCCGCGCGCCTTGAACTACGTGGCGCGTACCAGGAGCGACGAAATGCTGCTGGTGTCGGTGCTCGGTTTCTGCTTCGGCTTCTGTCTGCTGGTGGTGAAGCTCAATTACAGCATCGCACTCGGCGCGTTTCTGATCGGCGCGATCATGGCCGAGTCGCGCCATCTGCATCGGATCGAGCATCTGATCGCGCCGCTGCGCGACGCGTTTTCCGCGATCTTCTTCGTGACGATCGGCCTGATGCTCAACCCGGCCGTGCTGGTCGACTACGCATGGCCGATCGCGGTGATTACGGTGGCGGTGATCGTCGGCAAGATCGTCTCGTGCGGGCTCGGCACTTTTCTGGCCGGCAAGGATGGCCGTACGGCGATGCGGGTCGGCATGACCGTCTCGCAGATCGGCGAGTTCTCGTTCATCATCGCGTCGCTCGGACTGACGCTGAAGGTGACGAGCGCGTTTTTGTATCCGATCGCGGTTGCCGTATCCGCATTGACCACGCTCTTCACGCCGTACCTGATTCGCGCCGCCGATCCGCTGACCCAGCGCCTCGGCCGGGCGATGCCGCGCACGATCGCCAATGTGTTCGGCATGTACGGCCAGTGGCTGCGCAGCTTGAGCACCGGGAGCGGCGAGCCGACGCTGTTCAGCATGACGCGGCGGATCATTCTGCAGATTGCCGTGAATCTCGCGCTGGTCGCGGCGATTTTTCTGATCGTCTCGTATAGCGCGCCTTACACCAGCAACTGGCTCGCGCGCTGGCTGGCCTCCGAGCCGCTGCAGCGTGTCGTGCTGTGGAGCCTCGCGCTATTCGTTTCGATGCCGTTCCTGGTGGCCGTCTATCGTAAGACCAAGTCGCTCGCGTTGCTGCTCGCCGAGGTGAGCGTGCAGCCGGCGATAGCGGGGCGCTTCACGAGCGCGATCCGCTATGCGATTTCCGATCTGGTGCCGGTGGTCTCGATGGTCGGCGTGTTTCTGCTGGTCGCGGTGCTCTCGGGCGGCATCTTGCCGCCAACCGGCTTGCTGACCGCGGTGCTGATCTGCGCTGCGCTGCTGCTGGCGCTGCTATGGCGCTGGTGCGTGAAAATCCATGCGGCGATGCAGATCGCGTTGCGCGAAACCTTCGACGAACAACCGGATCCCTAAGCGATCCCTGGGCGATCACCAGGCCAGTCGGGCTTGAACCGTGGCGCAGAACAATGTGAGCAATTGTGTGCGGGTTTGCGGGGCTTGGCCCGCTGGCGGATAATCCGGGCATATTCATTCGTTCGCGTGGAAGGCGCCTGTCTGACTGTCATGAGCGAAAACAAACCTGAAAATGCCGGCAAGCCCGGCGGTCCCGCGCCGTCATCGGCGCCAACGTCCGGCGCAACCACGGGGGCGGCGAAACCCGACATCACGCTGGGTGAGCCGGCGGTCTCTCTGCCGATCTCCCACGAAGATTCCATCCAATCCCCGATCAAGGACGTAGTGACGCCGGCTGCTTCGTCCGGGTCGGACGAGACTGCGACGAAGGCTGCCACCGCGGCCGCAACGCCGGCTTCCAGCGCATCGCGTTCGACCGCACTGCCGGCTGATTCTTCAGCAAATGCGCCCGCTGCCGAAGAGGCGGCCGTGAGGTCGTCGACCGACGGGCCGGATAGCGCGGCGGTCGTCACGCGCACCGATCCGCAAACGGCGCAGCAACGCGCCGCGGCCGAAGCGCGCAGCTCGGCCGCAGCGTCGACCGCGCGTCAGGAGGCCGCCGTCCATGAGCGCGACGCACGCGATATGCGCTATGCCGCTACGCGTCCCACAACGCTGACGAGCAGCAAGTCGATTGCCGGGCAAGTGACCGTGCCGGCGGATGAGGCGGCAGTGGCGGAAGAGACGCAAGAGGCGGCAGCCTCGTCGGCGCGCCGGACCGGCTCGCCGCCGCCGGGTTTCGGCGCCGCGCCCGACTTCACTGCGTCGAACCCGCCGCCGCCGAATGCTTTGCCGCCGTCGCCGCCGCGTTACCTGAAGCACAACGATTCGGCGTGGACCGTATTCGGCCGCATCATGGCAGCGCGCGCGCGCCAATTGTTCGATCGCGCCGGGCAGCGGATCACGCAGCGCACGCTGCGCATCGGCGTGTCGGCGCGCATTTTCCATCCTGAGCCGGGCGCGAAGGGGCTGCGCGGCAAGACGCTGCAATACCTCGAGGAATCGGTTGCGCACTGGGTGATGTCGCGTGACGTGCTGGTGTTCATGATTCCGACGGTCGGCCATCAGGGCATGCTGCATCCGAGCAACATCCGCTTGCGCGACTATGCGAAGCATCTCGACGGCCTGCTGTTGCAAGGTGGCGCGGACGTCTCGCCGCAATCGTATGCTGAAGCCGCGACCAGCCACGAGTGGCCGGGCGACCGGGTGCGCGACATGTACGAACTCGAACTGCTGCATGAATTCATCGAGTCGGGCAAGCCGGTGCTTGGCGTATGCCGCGGCTGTCAGCTGATCAACGTGGCGTTCGGCGGCACCTTGTACCAGGATATCGCCACCGAGGTGCCGACCGCCGGCGCGCACGTCAACGAAAACTACGACCAGCATCGCCACGGTATTCACTTCCCGGACGGCTCGACGCTGGCGAATATGTTCCCGGGCCGCCGCGACGCGATTGTCAATTCGATCCACCACCAGGCGGTCAAGACGCTGGGCCGCGATCTGAATATCGAGGCGGTGTCGGCGTCGGACGGCATCATCGAGGCCGTGCGCTATCGGCGCGCGCCGTTCGTGATGGGCGTGCAGTGGCACCCGGAGTTTCATCGCGCGGGTGGCGCCGAGTTACTCGATTGCACGCCGTTGCTCGATACGTTCCTGCGAGTGGCGCGCGAGACGCGCTTTTAAAGCCGCGGTTTTAGGTCCGCGTTTTTGAAGCCGATGTGCACGAGGCGCCGCCCTGTCGTTGGGCGCGGCGTCTCGTGCAGCAATTGTCCTTTCGCTTCTTTTCCGCCTATTTTTCAGACCTGTCACCGGCAAGCTTTCGATTTGCCGTTCAATCGCATCCGCTTTAACAAGATAGTCAGGTATACGATATAACGCGCACCTCGGTCTATTCATCTATCTCTATATTGCGGTTCACGATTAGCGCTGGATTGGCGCGAATCCAACACGGATTGCGAGCATCCGCAGGAGTCGGATCGTTGCGTTTTGGGCGTCTGCGAAAGCGTTTATTGCGCGATTGATGGATTCACTTGGTCAAATCATTCGCTATCGATTTATCTCGATTTAAAGTACGGACGCGCGACACTTGAATGCTTCGTTTAATGACTAATCCGGGCGATAATCCACGGCTATTTTGGATTTGCATGGAGCACGCACGTATGAAGTATCCCTTAATTGTATGGCGCACCATGCTGCTCGCAACCTCGTGTGCGCTGTTGCAGCATGGTGGCCTCGTGCTGGCAGCGTCGAATGACGAAGCCGCGCCGCTGGTCGGCACCCGACCGGCCATGAATACGCTCACGCCGCAGCCGGTCGCCGCCGCGCTGCGCAGCGCAAGCTCGGGCGTATCGGCATCGGGCGTATCGGCATCGGGCGTATCGGCGTCGGGCATACCGGCCTCGGGCACGGCGGGCGATGCGCAAGGCCATGTCGCCGAATTGATGCAGATGATTCACGACGCGAAGCTGAGTGAACTGCGTACTACTTATAACGGCAGTTATGGTGCGAGTCTGTTTTTCTATCCGCAGGAAATGACGTACTACGTCGCGCTATTTCAAGACAAACATTTCTGGCGTGTGATCAAGTCGCAAGACATGGCGCGTGCCGAAGCGGTCTACGCCGGCTTTGTCCAGCAAACCGTGCAACTCGCGGATGTCGAGATTCGCCGCGCGCAATTGCAGGCGCAGAAGGCTTTTATCGAGGGCATCATTGCGCTGTCGGAAGATCGCGCGAAGCGGCTGCAGGCCGATCTCGACGTCGCTCGTACGCAGCAGGCCAAGGTCAACGATTATCAGCGGCAAACGCAGGGGGAAGCGGCGGCGCTGCACGCAGAAAAGGAAAGGGCGCAGGCGCAGTTACGTCAGGTGCAAGGCGAAGTGACGCAGTTGCAGCGGCAGACCGAGCTGGGATTGCCGACGCAAAAGTAGGTGGGAGCGCATAAAAAATCCCGGCAATGGCATTGCCGGGATTTTTTTACGCCGCGCGCCAGTTTTATCGATCCAGCCGGTACACATAGCGCAACGCAGTAATATCCACGCCGCCCATATGATCGGGTTCGGCACCGACGAACTGCCAGCCTTGCCGTTCATAGAAGCCGATCGCCGCCGTATTGCCTTCGAGCACATATAGATATAGCTGCGTCTCGCCTTGCGCACGCGCCCAGTCTTCGGCGGCGCGCATCAGTAGTTTGCCCACGCCGATGCCCTGATGCCCCGGCAGCGTGTGCAGGTTGTCGAGCAGCACGCCCCACGCCGACTCCGGTTGCCGTTCGACGCACACGAAGCCGATCGGCTCGCCCGCGAGTTCGGCGATCAGCACGACGCGGCGCTCGCCGCCCGGTGCGCCAAGACGGGCTTCCCAGTAGGCGGCGCGCTCCCCGGTGACTTCGCCGTCAAGGAACGCGTCGGGCAACAGACCGCGGTAAGTGGCCTGCCAACTGATGCTGTGGATCGAAGCGATCAGCGCGGCGTCCGCGAGGGTCGCGGGACGCAGCGAAATAGCGTGGGCAGTGTGCATCGGGATGGCAATCAACGGAAATGTTCAACTGCAAAGTGTACCGCGCGGGCCGCACGGCGGAGTTTGTAATGAAACTGTATGTTTTACGCGACAGCTGCGGGAGCTGTAGCATTGCGTTCTGCGGGCTTCGCACGATTCGCAACGTTTACCCTGATATCGCAGTCATGCGTTTGGCCTGAAAATGCGCGCCCCCGGCGCAGCCTTTCATTCTGCCCGTGGCATCCGCTTGCCGACCGCAGTGGATCGTTTCAACTGCCTGATCGCCGCTGGTCCGTGTGGCGACGGGCTTTTCAGAGAGTGTCATGTCTACCGCGTCACCCGCCAACCCAGCTTTGTCCCGAGAATCCAAGGTCAAGACAGTTTTCCGCGTGGTCAGCGGCAACTTTCTTGAAATGTACGACTTCATGGTCTACGGCTATTACGCATCCGCGATCGCCAAGACCTACTTCCCGAGCGGCAACGAATTCGCCTCGCTGATGCTGTCGCTGTCCGTGTTCGGCGCGGGCTTCCTGATGCGGCCGCTCGGCGCGATCGTGCTCGGCGCGTACATCGACCATCACGGCCGCCGTAAGGGCCTGATCCTCACGCTCGGCCTGATGGCGCTCGGCACGCTCACGGTCGCGTCGATTCCAGGCTATGCGACGATCGGCGTGCTCGCGCCGGTGCTCGTGCTAGGCGGCCGGCTGTTGCAGGGCTTCTCCGCCGGGGTCGAACTGGGCGGCGTCTCGGTGTATCTGTCGGAGATCGCCACCAGGGGCAACAAGGGCTTCTATTGCGCGTGGCAGTCGGGCAGCCAGCAGGTCGCCGTGGTGTTCGCCGCGCTGATCGGCGTGTTGCTCAACAGGTTTTTGCCGGCCGACCAGATGACCGCCTGGGGCTGGCGCGTGCCGTTCCTGATCGGCTGCCTGATCGTGCCGTTCCTGTTCCTGATCCGCCGTTCGTTGCAGGAAACCGAGGAGTTCGCGGCGCGCAAGCATCATCCGGGCATGGGCGAGATCCTGAAGACGATGGCCGCGAACTGGGGCATCGTGCTGGGCGGCATGGGCATGGTAATCATGACCACGGTGTCGTTCTACATGATCACCGCGTACACGCCGACCTTCGGCAAGGAAGTGCTGAAGCTGTCGTCGATCGATACGCTGGTCGTCACTGTCTGTATCGGCCTGTCGAATCTGATCTGGCTGCCGCTCGCGGGCGCGCTGTCGGACCGCATCGGCCGTCGTCCGGTGCTGCTGGCGTTCACGGCCCTGACGATCGTCACCGCCTACCCTGCGCTGCAATGGCTGGTCGCGGAACCGTCGTTCGCGCGGTTGCTGGCGGTCGAATTGTGGCTGTCGTTCCTGTACGGCAGCTATAACGGCGCAATGGTGGTGGCGCTGACCGAAGTGATGCCGGTCGAAGTGCGCACCGCCGGCTTCTCGCTGGCCTACAGTCTCGCGACCACGATTGGCGGCTTCACGCCGGCCATCTCGACGCTGCTGATTCACACCACCAACAACAAGGCTGCCCCTGGCCTGTTCCTCGGCGTCGCGGCGATCTGCGGCTTGATCGCCACGCTGGTGCTGTATCGCACGCCGGAGTCGCGCAATCAGTATCGGGCAGCATAGCGTCTGCTTGCCTTGGGCGCCTTGGCAGCCGCTAGCCGCGGCGCAATTCGTCGGCCGCCGCTTCGACCACGTCGCCCCACGCGCCCGGCTGCGGCTGGCGCAACAGCGTCGCGCCCGGATACCACGGACTGCGCGTTGCGCCGACGAACCAGCGCCAATCCGCCGCGAACGGCAGCATCAGCCATAGCGGCTTTTTCAGCGCGCCGGCGAGGTGAGCGATCGACGTATCGATCGACACCACCGCGTCGAGCCGCTCGATGATCGCCGCGGTGTCCGCAAAGTCGCCGATCCGCGTATCGAATCGATGAATCGACGTGGCCCGCGGATGCGCGTCGAGCGCGGCGTGTTCGTCGTCGCTCAATGCGGGTTGCAGCACGATCCAGTCGATGCCCTCGAGTGCGAAGAGCGGATCGAGCGCGGCGAGCGGCATCGAACGGTTTTCGTTCTGCTGGATGCGTCCCGACCACGCAATGCCGATCTTGCGCTTCGCGTGGCCGCCGAGCGAGCCGCGCCATTTGCGGCGGTAAGTCGGCGGTGCGCTGAGGTAGGGCGTGCGGGCGGGAATCGTGTCGTAGGTCGTGCCGAGCGCGAGCGGCAAGCTCAGCAGCGGACATTGCAGATCCGCGGCGGGACGCGGTGCGCCCTGGGCGATCAGCGTCACGCGCCAGGCTTGCGCGGCAGGCGCAAGCAGCGCCAGCAACTGCGGTTGCACCTCGAGTACGACGCGGGCCGCGCGTTGCGCCGCCAGCGGCACGAAGCGCACGAACTGCAGCGTATCGCCGAAACCCTGTTCCGCGTGCACGAACAGCGTGCGCTCTTCGATCGGTTCGCCGTGCCAGCGCGGCAGCGTCTGCATCACGGGTTGTGCCGTGGTTTGCAGCCGCCATTCGTATTCGGGCAGTCCGCGCGCGAAGTCGCGCAGCGCAAGCCACGCAAGCGCGCGGTTCATATGCGCGGAGGCGAGCTCGGGGCGCAAGCGCAGCGCTTGATCGAACGCGCGCACAGCCGCGGCGTGCCCACCCAGCGCCTGGTGCGCGGTGCCCAGACTCAGCCACGCGAGCGCGAATTGCGGATCGAACCCGACCGCGCGCTCGAAATACGGCAGCGCCTGCGCATGGCGGCCCAATGCCGCGAGCGCGTTGCCGAGGCCGAAGATCGCGGGCGGCAGGTTCGGCTGCAAGGCGAGCGCCGCCTGGAACGAGGCGACGGCTTCCGCGTGGCGGCCGGTGGCGTCGAGCGTATTGGCAAGGTTGAAATGCGCGGCGACGAAGCGCGGCTCGGCGGCCAGCGCCGCGCGAAAGCGCGGGATCGCCTCGTCCGCGCGGCCGAGCGCGTTGAGCGACATGCCCATGTTGTTGAGCGCGCCCGCATGCCCGGGGCGCAATTCGAGCGCGCGCCGGAACGACGCGATCGCCTCCGTCTGGCGCCCGAGCGCATGCAACGCGTTGCCGAGATTGTTATGCGACGACGCGTCCTGCGGCTGCAGACGCAGCGATTTCTCGAACGCGTCGGCTGCGTCTTCGTGGCGGCCTGCCGCCGCGTAGGCGTTGCCGAGGTTGTAGTGCGCCATCGGGAAGGACGGCGCGAGCGTCAGCGCATTGCGAAATTGCTCGATCGCGTCGTCGAGTTTGCCCAGCGCCTTCAGCGCGTTGCCGAGGTTCAGTTGCAGCGCGGCGTCTTCCGGGCGCAGGTTGACCGCGCGCCGCACGAGCTCGGCGGCTTCGGCGTGCTGGCCCTGCTGATGGCGCAGCACGCCCAGCAGGTGCAACGCATCGACGTGCGCGGGATTGCCGTCGAGCGTCGCGCGATAGCCGCGCTCGGCGTCGTCGAGGCGGCCGTCACGATGCGCCGCGAAAGCGCGGTCAAAAACAGGTTGCATGACGGAGGGATGGTATTTCGGGTAAGACGAACGCCGCATTTTCCCACACTCGTCGGCGCCGCTCCGGATTTGACCTGGTGCGTCATCATTTATAACATGTGAATACCTGTTCATATATCTGTCGATGTCTCGCTTGTTATGGCTTCCATCACCCTGCCTGTCAGCTTCGCAGACCGTTCGCCGGACACCATCGCGCCGCTGGCCGATCTGTTCCGCCTGCTGGGAGACCCGACGCGCCTGCGCATCGTGCTCGCATGCGTCGACGAGCGGCGCGCGGTCGGCGCGATTGCCGAGGCGCTGGGTTTGTCGCCTTCGCTGGTGAGCCACCATCTGCGGCTGTTGCGCGCGGCGCGCATCGTGCGCGCGGAGCGGCAGGGCAAGCAGGTGTTCTACCTCGCCGCCGACCGTCACATCAGCGCGATGCTGGCCGGCATGCTCGAGCATGTGGCCGAACCGGCCGCCGAATTTCCTCAGGATGCGTCATGAAGAAAACCACCACCCCGAACCGGGCCGCCGAAGAGCGGGAGGACGAGCACGCGCCGGTGTGGTTCGACGGAGCGCTTGACGGAATCGATGGCGAAGACGCGCGAATCGACGGCGAGGCCGGCGCCGCTGACGATCATGCCGGGCATGGGCATGAGCATGAGCATGAGCATGAGCACGAGCACGAGCACGAGCACGAGCACGAGCACGAGCATGGCGCGGCTCACGCTCATTCGGCCCCCGCGCAGGGCGCGGGCGGTCACGCGGAGCCTGACCACCAGCACAGCCACGGCGACGATCACCACGCGGGCCACGCCGGGCATAACCACAGCCACAGTCACGCCGGCCACCATCACCACGCTCACGCACCGATCGAAGGTCACGGCCGTGCCTTCGCGCTCGCCGTCGCGCTGAACGTCGCGATCGTGGTGATGCAGGGCATCTACGGCGTGATCGCGCATTCCACCGCGCTGCTCGCCGACGCCGGCCACAATCTCTCCGACGTGCTCGGCCTGCTGCTCGCCTGGGGCGCCACCTGGCTCGCCAGGCGTCGCCCGTCGGCGCGTTATACGTTCGGCTACGGCAGCTCGTCGATTCTCGCGTCGCTCATCAATGCGGGGCTGCTGCTGTTCGCGTGCGGCATGATCGTCGCCGAGGCGATCGGTCGCCTGTTGAACCCGGCGCCGGTTGCGGGGCTCGCCGTGTTCGTCGTTGCGACGGTCGGCGTGGTCGTCAATGGTATTTCCGCGTGGCTCTTCATGCGCGGCCAGAAGGAAGACCTGAACATTCGCGGCGCTTTTCTGCATATGGCCGCGGACGCGGGCGTCTCGGCGGCGGTCGCGATCAGCGGTCTGGTGATTTTTTACACGAACTGGACCTGGCTCGACCCGGTGATGAGCCTGCTCGTGGTCGCGGTGGTCGTGTACGGCACCTGGGGCCTGCTGCGCGATTCGGTGCGGCTCGCGCTCGACGCCGTGCCGCCCGGCGTCGATCTGCAACGCATCCGCGACTATCTCGCCGGACAGCCGGGCGTCACCGACGTCCACGACCTGCACGTCTGGGCGTTGTCGACCACCGGAAATGCGCTCAGCGCGCATCTGGTGATGCCGGCGGGCCACCCCGGCGACGAGTCGATCGACGGCATCGTCGTCACGCTGCGCGAACGTTTTTCGATGCAGCATGCGACGCTGCAAGTCGACCTCGGCACCACCGAGCACCGCTGCGCGATGGATCATCCGCCGCACGCGCATTAACGTGCGAATCAGGCCCGCAATAGGCTCGTATAAGGCCCGCATAAGGCCCGAACAGCGCCCGCGCCGGCTCCGTGATTGACGCAGCGCACCGCCGAACGGCGACCGGGCGGCGTACACTAGAGCGCACTGCTGCCTCCGGAGTTCCGCATGGACGCTGCTCCCAACGACGCGTCACCGGTGCTGATCGTCGGCGCGGGTCCGACCGGACTCGCCGCGGCGATGAGTCTAGCGCGTGCCCACGTTCCCGTGCGTCTGATCGACAAAGCGATGCAGCCGAACCCGCACTCGCGGGCGATCGGCATCCAGGCGCGCACGCTCGAACTGCTCGAACAGCATCGGCTGATCGAGCCGTTTCTCGAACTCGGCCATCGCGCGCGCATCGTCAATCTCTTTTCAAATGGGCAGCGCCTTGCGCGGCTCGATTTCGATCCGCTGCACACGCGCTATCCGTATCTGCTGTTTCTCGATCAGGCGATCACTGAACGCCTGTTGACCGAGCATCTGGCGACGTTCGGCGTGACGATCGAACGGGGCGTCGAACTGACGGTGTTCTCGCAAGGCGTGACCGGCATTCAGGCGACGCTGCGCCGCGCCGACGGTCACACCGAGACCCTGCACCCGTCGTACATGATCGCCGCCGACGGCGCGCATAGCTCGATCCGTCACCGGCTCGGTTTGAACTTTGTGGGCAAGACTTTCGAGCAGACTTTCCTGCTCGCCGACCTGCACGCCGAAACCGATTGGCCCGAAGACGAGTTTCACATCTTCGCTTCCGGTGAAGGTCTGGTCGCATTTTTCCCGATGGGCCACGGCCGCCATCGTCTGATCGCCGATCATCCGGCGGAGCCCGCCGCCCGTGTCGCGCCCGCGACGCCCGCGGTGCTCGGCGAGCCGCCGCTGAACATCGTGCCGCCGCCTTCGCTCGACGAATGCCGGGCGCTGGTCGCGCGGCGCGTCAATGAACGGGTCACGGTGTCGGACCTGGCGTGGTCGTCGTATTTCCATCTGAACAGCCGGATGGTGGAGCGGCTGCGCGTCGGGCGTGTCTTCCTTGCCGGCGACGCCGCTCATGTGCACAGCCCGGCCGGCGCGCAAGGGATGAACACGGGCATTCAGGAAGCCTTCAATCTCGGCTGGAAGATCGCGCGGGTGCTCAACGGCGCGGCGCCGGACCGCCTGCTCGATACCTACCATCTGGAGCGGCATCCGATCGAACGTGACGTGCTGCGGCAAACCGGCTTCATCACGCAGATGGCCGAGGCCGATCACGGACCGCTGAAGCTGCTGCGCGAACGTGTGATGCCGGTGCTGGCCGCGCTCGGTCCGCTGCGCGATGCGGCGCGTTTGACGATCAGCGAATTGTCGATCCAGTATCGGCGCAGTCCGCTGACGTTCGAACGTGTACTCGACGGCGGCCCGCGCGCCGGCGAGCGCGCGCCGGACGCGCTGGTACATGTGGTGGACGGGCCGCTCGGCCGTGTGCCCGGCGTCGGCTGCATTTTCGATCTGCACGACCCGGCGTTCTTTTCGCTGTTCCTGCTGGTGCCGCCTGTTCCCGCCGACGAAACGCCGCTCGATCCGGCCGCTAGACACGAGCCGCCGCCGAACGCGGAACTGGAGCGGCTCGCCGCCGAGGTCGACAAGGTGTTGGGGGGCGCGGTGCGCATCTGGCGCGTGACGGATACGAACGGCGAGGGCGGGCCGCCGCTGGTCGAATCGTATGGCCGCACGCGGCCGTCGTTCTACCTGGTGCGGCCCGATGGTTACGTAGCCGCGCGCGGCCGCACCGGCTCGGATTTGCATGGCTTGCTGCGGCACTGCGAGGCGTGGTTCGCCGTCGGCGGGGTGGTGCCGGAGCAGGCGGCGCTTTGAGCCGGCCGCTTTGGCCGCACCGCGGCCACGGAGGCCGCCGAAACCGCTGTGCGCTTACGCGAAAGAAGCAGCAGCCGGCGTCAGCTGATCGCGATGTTTGACGAGCGCCTCTTTGACGATGCCCGACATCGCGATGCCGCTTGCATCTGGTTGGTCGAGCGTTGCCAGCAACGCGCGCCGCATGCGCGGCTCCCAGAAGCGGCGGATATGATCGGCGATGCCGGCGAGCGCTTCTTCGCGGTCCGGCATCGAGTCGAAAAAATCGCCGATCCGGTTCGCCATGTCGATCAGGTTCTGGTCATCCATGGCTTGCCTCACTTACCCGACGTTGCATTGGCCAACTCGCGCTGCTTCAGCAGATCGAGCTGCTCGGTGTTGAAGCGCGAGTAGTCCTGCTGCCACTGCGACGGTTGTTCGACCGGCATCACCTGCACCGCGGTGACCTTGTATTCCGGGCAGTTGGTGGCCCAGTCCGAGCTGTCGGTGGTGATCACGTTCGCGCCGGATTCGGGGAAGTGGAACGTCGTGTAGACGACGCCCGGCTGCATCCGCTCGGTGACCTTCGCGCGCAACACGGTTTGTCCCGCGCGCGATTCGATGCCGACCCAATCGCCCGTCCTGATGCCGCGTTCCTCCGCGTCGTGCGGATGCAGTTCCAGACGGTCTTCGTCGTGCCAGCGCGAGTTCTCGGTGCGGCGCGTCTGCGCGCCGACGTTGTATTGCGACAGAATCCGGCCGGTGGTGAGCAGCAGCGGAAACTTGCGCGTGACTTTCTCCGGCGACGCGATGAACTTCGTAATCACGAACTTGCCCTTGCCGCGTACGAAGGTGTCGATATGCATGGTCGGCGTGCCGTCGGGTGCGTTCTCGTTGCACGGCCACTGGATGCTGCCGAGCTCGTCGAGCTTCCTGTACGAAACACCGTGGAAGGTCGGCGTGAGACGCGCGATCTCGTCCATGATCTGCGACGGATGCGTGTAGTCCATTTCATAGCCGAGCGCGCGCGCGAGCATCACCGTGACTTCCCAGTCGGCGTAACCCGGCACCGGCGGCATCACCTTGCGCACGCGCGAGATGCGGCGCTCCGCGTTGGTGAAGGTGCCGTCCTTTTCGAGGAACGACGAACCCGGCAGCAGCACGTGCGCGTACTTCGCAGTTTCGTTGAGGAAAATGTCCTGCACGACGATGCATTCCATCGACGACAGCGCCGCCGACACATGATGCGTGTTCGGATCCGACTGCACGATGTCTTCGCCCTGGCAGTACAGGCCCTTGAAGGTGCCGTGCACGGCGGCATCGAACATGTTCGGAATGCGCAGGCCGGGTTCCGGTTGCAGCGTGACGTTCCAGGCCTCTTCGAACAGCGTGCGCGTGACCGTGTCGCTGATGTGGCGATAGCCCGGCAGTTCATGTGGGAACGAGCCCATGTCGCACGAACCCTGCACGTTGTTCTGGCCGCGCAGCGGGTTCACGCCCACGCCTTCGCGGCCGATGTTGCCGGTCGCCATCGCGAGGTTGGCGATGCCCATCACCATGGTCGAGCCTTGTGCGTGTTCGGTGACGCCGAGGCCGTAGTAGATCGCGGCATTGCCGCCGGTGGCGTAGATGCGGGCGGCTTCGCGCACGTCCTGGGCCGGCACGCCGGTGATTTCTTCCGTGGCCTCAGGCGCGTTCTCCGGCAGCGCGACAAAGTCGCGCCAATGCTGGAACGCGCGCGTATCGCAGCGCTCGGCGATGAACGCCTCGTTGAGCAGCCCCTCGGTGACGATCACATGCGCGAGCGCATTGACGACCGCCACGTTGGTGCCCGGACGCAGTTGCAAGTGATGCGATGCCTTCACGTGCGGCGTATCGACGATATCGATGCGGCGCGGATCGACGACGATCAGCTTCGCGCCTTCGCGTACGCGGCGCTTCAGACGCGAGCCGAACACCGGGTGGCCGTCGGTCGGATTCGCGCCGATCACCATGATGACGTCGGCTTTATCGACCGACGCGAAGGTTTGCGTGCCAGCCGATTCGCCGAGCGTCGTCTTCAGGCCGTAGCCGGTCGGCGAGTGGCACACGCGCGCGCAGGTGTCGACGTTGTTGTTGCCGAACGCGGCGCGCACGAGCTTCTGCACCAGATACGTTTCTTCGTTCGTGCAGCGCGACGAGGTAATACCGCCGATCGAATCGCGGCCGTGTTTCGCCTGGATGCGACGGAATTCCGACGCGGCGTAATTGAGCGCTTCTTCCCAGCTGACTTCGCGCCACGGATCCGTGATCTTCGCGCGGATCATCGGCCTGGTGATGCGGTCCTTGTGCGTCGCGTAACCCCACGCGAAGCGGCCCTTCACGCAGGCGTGGCCTTCGTTCGCCTGGCCGTTCTTGTGCGGCACCATCCGCACGACCTGGTTGCCCTTCATCTCGGCCTTGAACGAGCAGCCGACGCCGCAATACGCACATGTCGTAACGACCGAATGCTCGGACTGGCCAAGCATGATCACGGACTTTTCCTGCAAGGTCGCGGTCGGGCAGGCCGCGACGCACGCGCCGCACGACACGCACTCCGATTCCATGAACGGCTGGTTTTCGCTCGCCGCCACGCGCGATTCGAAACCGCGCCCGGCGATGGTCAACGCGAACGTGCCTTGCGTTTCTTCGCAGGCGCGCACGCAGCGATTGCAGACGATGCACTTCGACGGGTCGTACGTGAAGTACGGATTCGATTCGTCTTTCCTGTCCTTCAGATGATTCGAGCCGTCGAAGCCGTAGCGCACCTCGCGCAAGCCCGTCACGCCCGCCATGTCCTGCAGTTCGCAGTCGCCGTTGGCGGGACAGGTCAGACAGTCGAGCGGGTGATCGGAGATGTACAGCTCCATCACGTTGCGGCGCAGCGATTGCAGACGGTCGGTCTGCGTGCGCACTTTCATGCCGGCTTCGACCGGCGTCGTGCACGAGGCCGGATAACCGCGCTTGCCTTCGATCTCGACCAGACACAACCGGCAGGAACCGAACGGTTCGAGCGAATCGGTCGCACAGAGCTTCGGCACGTTCACGCCGGCTTCCACGGCGGCGCGCATCACCGACGTGCCGGCCGGCACCGTGACCGGCTGGCCGTCGATTTCGAGCGTGACGTCGACGTCGGCATGGCGCTCGGGCGTGCCGTAGTCGGTGTCGTCGAAGAACGAGCGGGGCGCGCGTTGTTGCGCTTGCAGGGCTTGCGATTTGCACGCGCAATTGGAGCCGCAGCCGCCCCCCAATCCCCCAAGGGGACTTCCTTCGGGGCGGGGGACTTCCTTCGGGGCGCCGGCAGGGGAGTTGAGCATGTCGGACATGTGAGGCTCCTGAATCAGGCCGCAGCCGCTTTGGGCGCGTGATCGTGCACGTGATCGTGCACGTTATCGAGACCGAAGTCTTCGGGGAAATGATCGAGCGCGGACAGCACCGGGAACGGCGTCATGCCGCCCATCGCGCATAGCGATCCGGACACCATCGTGTCGCACAGATCGCGCAGCAACTGCACTTGCCGCGTCGAGGTGTCGCCATTGCGAATCCGGCCGATCACTTCGACGCCGCGCGTCGAGCCGATCCGGCACGGCGTGCATTTGCCGCACGATTCGAGCGCGCAGAAGTGCATCGCGTACTGGGCGAGTTCGGCGAGATTCGAGGTGTCGTCATGCACGACGATGCCGCCGTGGCCGACCACCGCGCCGACCGCCGCGTAGGCCTCATAATCCATCGGAATGTCCCACTGGCTTTCCGGCAGATAGGTGCCGAGCGGGCCGCCCACTTGCACCGCACGCGCCGGCCTGCCGCTTGCCGTGCCGCCGCCGTAGTCGTACATCAGTTCGCGCAGCGTCACGCCGAACGCGAGTTCGACCAGACCGCCTTGCTTCACGTTTCCGGCGAGCTGGAACGGCAGCGTGCCGCGCGAGCGGCCCATGCCGAAGTCTTTATAGAACGCCGCGCCGCGCGCGAAGATGATCGGCACCGTCGCGAGCGTGATGACGTTGTTGATCACGGTCGGCTGGCCGAACAGGCCGACTAGCGCCGGCACCGGCGGCTTCGCCCGCACGATGCCGCGTTTGCCTTCGAGCGATTCGAGCAGCGCGGTTTCCTCGCCGCATACGTAAGCGCCCGCGCCCTCCGCGACGAACAGTTCGAAGCGATGCGCCGCCGAGCCGAGCACGCTGTCGCCGAGCCAGCCGGCGGCGCGCGCTTTGGCGATCGCGGCTTCGAGCGTCGCGATCGAATGCGGATACTCGCTGCGCACATAGATGTAGCCGACCGTCGCGCCGGTCACGACGCCCGCGATGATCATCCCTTCGATCAGCACGAACGGGTCGCTTTCCATGACGAGGCGGTCGGAGAAGGTGCCGGAGTCGCCTTCGTCCGCGTTGCAGACGATGTATTTCTGCGCCGCCCGCGCGCCGCGCACCGTACGCCACTTGATGCCGGCCGGGAACGCCGCGCCGCCGCGGCCGCGCAGGCCCGATTCGATCAATGCTTCGCAGGCGGCGTCGCCGTCGGTTTGCAGCGCGTTGCGCAAGCCTTCGAGGCCGCCGTGCGCGACGTAGTCGTCGATGGACAGCGGGTCGGTGATGCCGATACGTGCGAAGGTCAGGCGCTGCTGCTTCTTCAGGTACGGAATCTCGTCGACCACGCCGACGCGGCGCGCATGCTCGCCGCCTTCGATGAAGCCGGCATCGAACAGCGAGGTGACGTCGGTCTCTTCGACATTCGCGTAGCCGACGCGGCCCTCAGCCGTAGCGACTTCGACAAGCGGTTCGAGCCACAACAGACCGCGTGAACCGTTGCGAACCAGTTCGATTTCGATACCGCGGCGTGTGGCTTCGGCTTCGATCGCTTGCGCCAGCGCGTCGGCGCCGAGCGCCAGCGCCGCCGAATCGCAGGGAACATAGACGCGCGTCATGCCGTTACCTCCACACGTTTGTGGGCGGCGGCAAAGAGCGTGTCGAACTTGTGCGGCGTGACTTTCGCGTGCAGCGTGCCGTTGAGCATCAGCGCCGGCGAGAGTGCGCATTGGCCGAGGCAATACACCGATTCCAGTTCCACCGTCGCGTCACGCTGGTGTTCCGCATCGAAGCGGCAACCGGTGCGCGCCTCGATATGCTGCGCGAGCGCTTCGGTGCCCATGCTGCGGCACGCTTCCGCGCGGCACAGCTGCACCGTGACGGGCGCGGCGGGCTGCGTGCGGAAGTGGTGGTAGTAGGTGATGACGCCGTGGACTTCCGCGCGCGACAGGTTCATGGCGCGCGCGAGCGGCGCAACCGTGTCGGGCGGCACGTAGCCGAGTTCGTCCTGGATCGCGTGCAGTACCGCGAGCAACGACCTGCCCGGTTGGGCGTGGCGTTGCACGAGTTGATCCGGCGCGAAGGCGGGGGAATCGTCCAAGTGGGGGCTCCTCCAAAGTCATATATGCACTTGTCATTCATAATGCGTGCACTTATGCTTCGTTTATCGATATGGGATAGCCGAACAATAGGCGGGTGAAACGGCTCGTGCAATAGGAAAGAGTTAAGCATATATGGTCAGGATCGAGTGTCTGGCGCAGCTGGTTGTGAGGGGGCCGGATGGTCGCGAGGCAAGCCTGTCGGACGTGGTGCCGCTTCTCGCGCTGGTGGACGAGTCCGGCAGCATTGCGCAGGCGGCGGCGCTTAAGGGTTTGTCCTACCGGCACGCATGGGGTTTGCTGCGCAGCATCGAAGAGCGTTTGGGCGGTCCGCTGATTGCGAAGGAGCGTGGCCGCGGCTCGGTGCTGTCCGAATTGGGCCAGGCGGTGCTGCGTGCGCAGCGTCTATGCGGCGAACGGCTCGACGGCACTATGCAGGCGCTCGCCAGCGAGGTCGCGAGCGATCTGAACCGCTGGCTCGCGCCCCCCGCCGCCGATGTGCGGATTCACGCGTCGCACGGCTACGCCGTCGTTGCGCTGGTGACGGCACTGGTCGCGCACGAACTGCCGGTCGATATCAAGTACCGCGACAGCGCGGACGCGGTCAGCGCGCTGGCGCGCGGCGAATGCGATCTGGCCGGCTTCCATTTGCCGCTCGGCGAGTTTCGCGCGGCGTGCGCCGACACGTATCGGCGCTGGCTCGATCCGCAGCGTCACGTGCTGGTCCATCTGACGCGGCGCAAGCAGGGTCTGTTTCTCGGCAAGGGCAATCCGAAGAGCATCGGCGGCCTGAGCGATCTCGCGCGCGACGATATCCGCTTCGTCAATCGCCAGCCCGGTTCCGGCACGCGGATGCTGCTCGATCTCGCGCTAAGGCAAGTCGGCGTCGACCCGGATCGGGTCAACGGTTATGCGTCGACGGAACTGACGCACTCGGCGATCGCCGCGTTCGTGGCGAGCGGCATGGCGGATGTAGGTTTCGGCGTCGAGCCGGCGGCGCATCACTTCGGGCTCGACTTCATCCCGATCGTCGATGAGGACTATTACTTCGCCTGTGACCGCGCGCGGCTGGAGCGCGCGCCGCTCGCGACGGTGATCGGCCTGCTGCGCGGCGACGCGTTTCGCCACAGCGTCGAACAGCTCGAAGGCTACGATCCGCGCGACTGCGGCAAGCTGCTCGATCTCGATGTGGGACTCGGTGAGGCAGCCGCGTAAGCGACGGTAAACAGGATGATGCCGCCGGCGCTGCGTCTAGCGTTCGTTTCGGATACTCTCTAAGCTTCCGCTTCCGCCTTAACCGCGCGCTGTGCCGCGCTGACTCTATATGAACGTTCTTCTTCACGCATGTGTCGCCGCCGCGACGGCCGGTGCGCTTCTCGCTGCTGTTCCGGTTGCCTTCGCTCAGAATGCGCCCGGCGTGCCGGGTGGTATTTTGCAAGAGCAGTTCCGCCTTGCTGAGCATCCGCAAATGCCGTTTGCCGCATCGGCGCCCTCGGACAAATATCAGTCCGGTAAGAAATCAGCCATGCGCAAACAGGGCGATATGGGCGATCCGAACGGCTGCAATCTGCAGTGTCCTAAAGACCAGTGAATGCAGACTGAGTGTCTTCGTGCTCGCGCGCGGGTTCGTCGCGGGTTCGTTTGTGCAGCGCCGGCGTTCTGCCGGCGTTTTTGCCTGTGCTTTCCTTTCCGTTTGCCGGACCGGTTGCTGCTATCGGCTGGCGATCATCAGGGCTTGGCGGTGTGCCACATGTCCTTGAAGCCTTCGCCCTTCATGTCTCCTGCCTGCTTGTCGGCGCCGTAGCGATAGAGCGGATGACCTTTGTACGCCCATTGCTGTTTGCCGTCGGCGGAGGGAATCAGCGTCCAGTCGCCCGACGGCTTGTCCGACGGGCCCGCCACTGCCGCAGGCCAGTAGCTCATGCACCCGCCGGTGCAGGCGCTCACGCCGGGCGTGGTGTCTTTGTCGAAGGTATAGAGCGTCATGCCGTCCGCGGTGACGAAACGCCCATCGACGACTTTCGGCGCCTCGGCGAAAGCCGCTTGTTGCAGCGCGAGCAGTGTGAGCGCGGAGAGGCAGAAAAGAGTCTTGCGCATGATGTCGGCTCCTGATTTTGGTGTTGGTCTCGCGCGGCCCGCGGCGTGCGGGCGCGCGTGCGAATAAACGACCGAACGCGTGCATTTATTCCATTGGCGGCTCGATTCGCCGCCGAACTGCTTGCCAGCAAAAAGGCCTGCTCGATGATTCGTTGAGCGGGCCTTCTGTTTTATAGGCTGTTTCGGTGCACCGTGCTGCGCTCAGTGTGGGTTCAATGCGGGCGAGGAAAATGTTGCCGGGGTTAGTGTGCTGGCTCACCAACATGGGCCAAACTTACTCAACAAACAGCGCCATGATGCTATGCTGAACGCGTTTTTGTGGCCCGCTTTTAGGCCAGAACATCCAGGGAAACAGCGATCGGCGCGGCCGCTTTTCTTCGCATTCCGCGTTTCACGATCCGGTTCTTGTTCAGTGTTTCTCCTGGGCGTGCGATTACCAAGGGCATGACCGCCTGCCGATACGCGGGACCTGACTTGCATTGGGTCCTGAAGCGCAAATCGACGGGTTCCGTTTTTCAGACAATACCTAATTAATCCGGAGTTAGGCATGTTGAGAAAGGTAGTCGACCGCGCAAAACAGATCCGGCGCAGCGAGGGGTTCAAGCATTCCGTGGCGATGCCCAGCCGAATGTCTCTCCATGCCACGCAGCGTTTGAACAAGGGCGTGTTTGCCATCGAGATTCAGGAGAATTCCGGGTTTTTCTCCGTGATGCAGATGGTCCTGTTTATTCTGATGTATTGCGACGAAAAACATCTGACTCCGCGCATCTCGGCCCGCAGGGGAATCTACGGTGATCCCGAAGGAAAAATGGACTGGTTCTCAGCCTTCTTCGAGACCGTGCCGAAGCAGTCGGGCATAACGCCTCCGCAAAATGTGAGAACGTCGACGGTTCGCGATCTCGTTCAGTTGGGCTTTCGTCAGCGGTATGAACACCGGCTTCAACTCAAGAGTGCGAGCGAACTCTTTTTCGCGCATTATCGGCCGGCCGTGCATATCTTCGACGAGGTCAACTCGATCTGCGAAAGGCTCGGGATCGGCCCGTCGACCCTTGGCGCCCATTTCAGAGGCACGGATAAGAACCTGGAAGCCGTGCCGGTTTCCCGGGGTAACTTTTGCCGGCTGGTGGAATCGACGCTCGCGGAAAATCCGCATTTAACCAGTATTTTCGTATCGAGTGATGAGCAGGCGTTTATCGACTTTTTCGTCGCGTGGCCATTCAGCAAGCCAATCAAGGTAGCACCCGCAAAGCTACTCGCAAACGGCAGCACGCCTGTTCATTTCAGCGGCTATCCAGGACTTGAAATCGGCCGTGAAGCGCTGATTTCCAGCTTGCTGCTTTCGAATTGCGGGTTTCTCGTGAAGACGCCGTCGTATTTGTCTGCATGGTCGAAAATATTCAATCCGTCGCTTCCGGTGAGGCTCGCGTCGCCCCCGCGTCCGGATGCGTTCTGGTTCCCCGACAGCCGACTCTGGCTCGAACAGGACGAGGAGAGCAGAGCCTTGTTCGAGGGTTAGTGGTTCTCAAGCACCGCGCGTGCCGGCGGCGCAACCGCTCAGCGCTCCTTGCGTATTTGCCGACTGATCCGACTTCTCGGCGTCTTTTGCAGTTGAGGCTCAACCATACGCTCTCCCGACCTCCCGAAGCACGTCTAGTATTTCCACCCTTAACGCCGGCAGGCAGTTCAGGCTGCGTGGGCTCGAATGCGGGCACGCGTGCGTGGCGAGATCGGGGCTAAACGCCTCGACTTGAGGCCGCGCCTTCTGCGCCTTAACACTCATGAAGACGACGGTGCGCAGCTTGGGCAGCAGATCGATCAGGCGCGGAAGCGGCAGGAGACCGGCCTCAAGATCATAAGACTCAAGGTGTGTCGCCTTGTTGCGGCGAAGAGTTGTCACTTGCGGACGCTGGAGCTTATTCCAGCTCGAATTTAAATACATTGTTTGGCTCGGTGAACCGGGTAGTGAAGTGCCGCCCGGTTGCTTTGTACGTTTTCCCTGTGACCAAAAAGTACTGCACGTCTGCACCGACGGACTCGTCGGAGTTGGGTACGCGTCGATACGAGAATGCAGGGAACTGCAATGCGCCGTCCTGTCGAACCAGGCTGCGACAGGAACTGACCCACAGCGTACGAGTTACTTCACCAACTAGGACTTTTCCGGATCTCGCCGTTCATTTTCCGATCAAACAATATGGATTTTCTGGGTGGTTTATGAGTTTGCATGAATACCACCTTGGGAATTTTCTTTATTAAAGGATGGAAAATTCCGAGATTTATTTTGTATTGCTCAAATAATTCTGATTCAACTGGTTTTCAAGTGATGGTGTGGTTCGCGGTTACCCTGCAAGGGGGCGCAGAAAAGGTTGTTACGCAAGGCTTGTAGCTGTTTCTCGAGAGTGTGCTTCCCGTCTGGATTAAGGTTGGCAAGGGTTAAATGTGCAAACTTTGCAAACACCTCATCACACCGCCGGAAACCGCATTTTTAGGTCATTCCGTAATGGAAGTTTGTCGTGCTAGGATTCGCCTCGCTCGGCAGGGTATATTAATTCAGCTGGGCGAATTTATTGACTTTATTAATAGAGGTTTAAGATGCAAAAAATCGATCGCGCCACGCTCGCTAAATCCGCTGTTGCCGGCGGCTGCTGCAAAATCGTCAACGGCGAACCGCCTTGCGCGAAGCCGGCGCCGGCGCCGGTGAAACCGTGTGCAGGCGTGTAATTGACGCACCGCGGGAGACCGCCTTGAGCGGGTGGTCTCCCGCCTTCCGCATGAATATAGATTTCAGCAGACTATCGATGTGGCGGGCTTCGTTGAGAAATTTCGCCGTGCGCCAGTTTTATCGTGCAAAGGGTGCATTGATCGCGCGGCTGCCTGTAGTCGCTATCGCTCCTCTGGCCGCCGCGGCTTGGCGCGTCCAAACACTCCTTGGCTCCCGCGCTCGCTGGCGCGGCGCCGAGCGTTGTGAATTTGCCCGAAGCATCGTCGGGGGGGCTCCAATCGATACGTGCAGCGTCGCCACGACAGATTTGCGCGAACGACTGATCGATCAACGTATTTACTTTGGCAGACTCCTGCGTGGCGGCGAAGCATGGCCTGATCTGCAGGCCGTCGCGAACGAACTGGCTGCTCAGATCCGGCAATTGCAAGCCGCCAGCCCGGGGCGGCCGATCTTCGTGTCGCCGTTTCATTACGTATCGCAATACGCAAATATTTACGTGATCGACGAGTTGCGGGCGCTGCTTGGCCTCGAGTCGATCGCCGTGGTGTCGGGCGTGCCGCGCAATGTGTACGGTGAAGATCACGCACAGATTCCCGGCGTGCAGCTGCTCTACACCTACGGCGAAGACAATCGCAACGGCCTCGGCCTGCGCCTCGCGCGAGCACTCAGGCGTAGCGGCATAGCCGTGCTGTTCGCCGATGTGCCGCCGTTCGCGCTTTACCGCTTTCCGATGGAGACCGTCGACGTATCGATGTTCGGGCGTGCCGCCCGGATTCACAACGGTGTGTTTCGTCTCGGCACGCAATTCGAAGCGTTGTTGCTCCCGTTCTATCTCAGGTTCGAACGGGGGCGCTTCAGCGGCGAAATACTGGCGCCACTGCAGCTGACTCAGCCAGACGCGCCGCAGCGGCTGGCCCAATACATCGAAAATGCGCTGACCGATAACTGCCGTCACTCGCTCGTTGTGGGGCACCCTTCAATGTACGCGTTTGCGGCAAGCAAATAACGCGTATCGCTGACGTTGCGCGGTGTGCAGCGTGCAGACGATCTCAAAGAAAGTAGCGCCGGCTCGTGCCGGCAAGAACAGATTATGAAGCCCATCAATCTTCCGCAATTCAGGGATGTCTCGTCCCGCTGGATTGCCTATACGGCGTCGGCGATTGTCATTGCGGCGGTTATTTTCTCCTTCGTGCACGAGGTCGAACTCAAGCAGGACGTGCGCGCTGAAATCGTCTCGCCCTCCGACGTCAAGGTTCAGGGATTGAGCGGGCTCGTTGCGGACGTGTATGTGCATAGCACCGATCGCGTGGCGGCTGGTACGCCGCTCTTTCGTCTTGAGCGCGACCTCACGCTGACGAGCGACGGCCAACCGCGCCCGCGGTTCGACGAGCACATGCGCGATGAACAGATTCATTCCGTCGAAGCGCAATACAGCCAACGCAGGGCCGCACTGACCGTGCAACTCGACAATGCCCGGCGAACCGAGCAAAGCCGTAGCGCGGAGCTGGGTGCGATTGACGAGCAGATCGCGCAGAACCGCCACCTCGTGGACGAGTCCGGCCGCAAGCTTGCGCGACTCGAATCTGTCTCGGACTACGTCACCGCAGACCGAATCGAGCAGGCGCGGGCGGACACGCATCAGGCCAGGGTGGTGGTTGCGCAGAGCGCCGCGCGGCGCCAACAGTTGCTCGCAGAACGGGCCACCGCGAAAACCATGCAAATAGAACTCGAAGCGCAGTTGAACGAACTGGACGCACGGCAGGCGCGCGACGTACAGGACATCCGCATCCGCTTCGAGGAGAACCGTCAGAACACGACCATTTCCGCGCCGAAGGCGGGCGTCGTCACATACTCCGACCTGGTGCCGGGCCGCACGCTGACGCCGGCCGATGTCGCGCTCGTGATCACCACAAGCAAAGACGGTGGGCTGCGAGCCGCGCTGCGTATCCCGTCACGACGACGCGGCTTCGTGCATGAAGGACAGATCGTACGCCTCAAGCTCGATGCGTTTCCTTATGCCCGCTTCGGCAGCTACGAAGCCCGCATCGATTCGATTTCGCGCACCACGGTGCGCTCGACTATGTCCGCGGCAGGCGCATCCGAACCGCGTGCTCCGGACGGCGACTATATGGCGTGGGCCACCCTTAACGGCAACCAGTTCGAATTCGGGCGGCAACGTTTCGACATTCTGCCTGGCATGACTGGGACCGCGAGCATCGTCATCGAGCGCCGCACGATCGCCGAGTGGGTGCTGGCGCCGTTTTTCCGCATTCTGCGAGGCTAAGGTGCGCGTAATTTATCAAAACGAAGTGGCCGAGTGCGGTTATGCATGTCTCGCGATGGTGTTGTCGCATTTTGGCCGTGCAACCGAAGTTCGCGAGCTGCAAGCGTATCGGCCGATCTCCGCCAATGGTCTGACCTTAATGGATCTGTACGACGTTGCGGTCGACTTCGGTCTGGCTGTGCAGGCCTATCAGTTCGACGCATCCGACCTGAAGGAGATCAAGAAGGGGGCGATCCTGCACTTTGGCGGCGCCCATTTCGTCGTCTTCGAACGGCGGGGGCGCGGTTATGTGCAAGTGATCGACCCGGCGAGCGGCCGCCGCCGCGTGTCAATGGATACCTTCCTCAGCAACATCTCCGGTTACATGCTTGAATGCGCACCGACACCGGCGATGCCCAGGCTGCGCGAACGGTCCCGCGTGCCGGCGGCGCTTGCGCGTGTGCGAGCGTTGAACCCGCAATTGCGGGCGCGGATCGCGAAGGTGATGTTCGTCGCGCTGGGCAGCCAGAGCGCGATTCTCGCCATGCCCTATCTGGGCAATCTCGTGCTCGACAACGTCGTGGCCGCGGATAACCTGAATCTGCTGAACGTGCTCGTCGTGACCTTCGGCGCGATTTTTTTCATTGGTGCGTTCAGCCAGTACGTTCAGAGTTACCTGGTCGAATTGGCGCACGGACTCGTACAGATGAATGCAACCGAAGGTATGGTGTCTCACCTGTTGCGCAACCCCCTTCCTTACTTCGAAAAGCGGCACGTTGGAGACCTGTTTGCGCGCATCAAGGCACAGGATGAGATCAGCACATTCTGCACGCGCACGCTCATCTCGCTGGGCATCGATATCGCTGTCGGCATCCTGGCCCTTGCATTGATGCTCATACAGAGCCGGCTGCTGACGGGGATCGCGCTCGGGCTCTTTACGCTGTACGCATTGATTTCGCTTCTGCTTTTTTCCCGGATGCGTGACACGCATGCGCTCGTGCTCGAAGAATCGGCGCGCTGCGATGACACGCTCTTTGAGACGATACGAGCTGCTTCGCTCATCAAGCTGTCGCAAGGCGAGGTGCGGCGCACGGCCATGTTCATGGCGAAATACCGCGCTTATATCGCGGCGCTGGTGCACAGCGGCCGGCTGTCCAGCGCACGCGATGCCGTCCTCAAGCTCGTCAACTATGTGGAAATGCTGGCCATTACGTGGTTTGCCGCACGGCTCATGCTGGGCGGCGCGATCTCGGTAGGCGTGTTTTATTCCTTCCTGATTTACAAGTCGTTGTTGTCGGAGCGTTTTGCGCGCTCGATCAACGCGGCGTTCGAGTACTTCATGCTCAGTGTGCCGGTCACGCGCGTCGGCGACATCGTCGACTGCGAACCGGAACGCTATACGCCCGCGAGCGATAGCCACAAAACGGTGGAGGTTCAGACGTTCCACCAGATCGACATGCGCGATGTCACGTTCCGCTATGGCGTATCGGATCAGCCGGTGCTAACGCGCGCGAACATCACGATTCGCAAGGGCGACAAGATCGTGATTACCGGGCCGTCGGGCAGCGGCAAATCCACGCTGTTCAAGCTGCTGGCGGCCGCCGAGCCGCTTCAGGCGGGGGAGATCACGCTGAACGGCATTGCGTGGTCGAACCTCACAGTCGACGAGATTCGTCGGCACGCGGTGCACATGCGTCAGGGCGATCTCATTCTGCATGGCTCGATTGCAGAAAATGTCTCGCTGTTCGCCGGCAACGCCGACGAAGCACGCATCCACGCGCTGCTCGATGAAGTCGGGTTGCTCGCCGACGTGATGCGCTTGCCGATGCGCACGCGTACTGTCGTCAGCGACACGATTGCGAATATTTCAGCAGGTCAGCGGCAGCGTCTGTTGTTGGCGCGCGCGTTGTACCAGCAGCGGGAACTGCTGTTGCTGGACGAACCGACCTCCAACCTGGATCCGGCATCCGTGCAGCGGATTGTCGCGCTGTTGCAGCGGCTCGACCGGACTGTGGTCGTTATCACGCACGACATGTCGCTGGCGTCGGCGTTCGACACTTGCTACCGACTTGTGGATGGCGAACTGCTGCGCGAAGTGCGGCACCGTGGGGCGCATTCCGGCGTGGTGAACCATGAATAAGCAGGCGTTGTTGGCGGCGTATGTTGCTGCCATGGCAGGTTTGTGGGGGCACTCGAATGACGCTTGCGCAGTCGATCTGCTGTCAGTCGTCGAACAAGCTGTCGACCATGACTCGGACCTTGCCGCGTTGCGCGCCGCGTCGAGAGCCGCGCAGCAGGCTGTGCCGAAGGCGCGGGCGGGACTGCTGCCGCAAGTGCAGGGCGGCTGGGGGCGAGCCTATAACAGCACGGCAATCGAAGCATTGCCGCGCACCAGCTACTGGCAGAACGGCTGGATCGTCAGCCTGACGCAGCCAATCGTCGACTGGAGCCGTTGGACTGCCTACCGGCAGGCCGGCTTTGTCGAGGCGCGCGGCGTAGTCGACGTTGCGCGTGCCCAGCAAGCGTCGATTTTGCGTGCCGCGCGCGCCTACTTTGACGAACTGGCGGCGGAGGATGAGTTCGCCAGAGCGATTGACTATAACGCGGCGCTCGACGCGCATATGGACCAGCTTCGGCGCAGGCAGTCTGCCGGAGAGGCGACGGTGATCGACGTGCAGGAAACGCAGTCCGGGAGGGAGCAGGCCCAACTGCAGCTGATGGACGCGCGTAACGACTTGCAGTTGAAGCGTCTCGCCCTCGAGCAACTCACAGGGCAGCCGTTTTCCGCGCTATCGCGTCTGTCGAACACAGCGACCTTGCCGCGTCTGGACCCGGACGACGGGGAAGCGTGGGCTGACCAGGCGGAAGCACACGACTATGTTGTGCAACTTAAGCAGATCGATCGCAAGATCGCCGAGTTCGATGTCGAGAAGGCGCGAGCCGGCCATTATCCGACGGTCAATGTGACCGCGAGTCATGCGCCGGCCGGGGCTGCGGGCGGCTTTACCCGCCCGACCACAACCACGACGGCGATGCTCTCGATCACCATTCCGATTTTCGAAGGCGGCGAGACGGAAGCAAAGCTCGACGAGTCGATGGCGCTCAAGGACAAGGCGCAAAACGACCTGGTGTCGGCCACCCGTCAGGCGGGGGGAGCGGCGCGCGAGAACTGGGCGCGGTTTCGCTCGGGGGCGGCGCGGGCCGAGTCACTGGCTCGGCTGTTGCAGACATCTCGCGCGGCTATCGCGGCAACGCAAGTGGGTTACAAGGTGGGTAGCCGGGCGAGTTCCGACGTGCTGCGAGCCGTGGACGTATTCTATGCAACCCGCCGCGATCTGATCCGCGCCCGCTACGACACCCTGCTGGCACTGCTGCAACTGAAGGCGGCGGCCGCATCGCTGACGATTGACGAGGTGGCGCAGGTGAACTCGCTGTTTATGCCTGGGGATATACCGTCGGCACCGCGAGGCGTGGCTCACTGACCGCGTGGCGAAAGGGACGCCTGGCGAAGCGTTAGCTTGGCGGAGCCCGTTCTTTTCCTTTCTGCTCGCCGCGGTTGCCGTGGCAACCTGTTCCAGCTCATTGCTCTCAGCCGTCAAAAATTGCAGGCTCAGCAATGAGGCATCAGGGAACAACTCCGTGCAGGAATGGGGCTGCTGCCTCAGCGGTCGATTGGAAAAGGTGCGCAACGCGGGAAAAGAAAAACCCCGCAGACCTAACATCTACGGGGTTCTTGGGACATCCTGAGTTGGCTCAGGATCATGTGTTGGTGGAGGCGGCGTCAACCAAAATTACGGCGCTGAGCCAATACAGATGAGGGTATATCGATTAAATATTTCTAATGTACCCCCAGTAATACCCCCTCTAGACAGTGGGTATCGGGGCTTTCTCGAGCTGCCGTTCGGCAGCGATTCCAGTATGATTTATGAGGCGTTTAATCTAAAGAATTGCAAAGAACAATAGCTACCAGGGGTTACCAAATGAAATGCCCGCATTGTCCCATCACCATCCATCCTGATTTCGAAGAGTCTCATATCGGCCCCACCGGGGTAGCGAACGCGGTAATTGGGGGGCTGTACTGGTCGGCGACCCACATGACGTGTCCAGCTTGCAAGCAAGCGATCATCTCCATTGGCGCAAATAAGCCGGACGGGACAATTGGCGTCAAAAGGCACCTCGTCTTTCCTCGTTCGAGCGGAAGAAAGAAGGCAGCGCCGGAGGTTCCGCAGAACCTGGCTGAGGACTATCACGAGGCCTGCTTAGTTCTGTCAGATAGCCCGAAGGCCTCAGCCGCACTCAGCCGTCGCTGTCTTCAGGCTCTGTTGCGCGAGAACGGGTTTGCTCAAAAGGATCTCGCTCCTGCGATCGACGCCGTCTTGGCGTCAAAGCAACTTCCGACAGCAATAGCTGAAAACTTGGACGCCGTGCGAAACATCGGGAATTTTGCCGCTCACCCGATGAAGGACACCAATAGTGGTGAGGTAGTCCCTGTCGAGCCAGAGGAGGCTGAATGGAACCTCGACGTGCTCGATGAGCTTTTCGACTTTTATTACGTTCAGCCGGCGCGCGCGAGGCAAAAAAGGCAGGCGCTCGACGCAAAGTTGGTGTCGGCCGGCAAGCCACCGATGAAACAGTGACGTTGGTTTGGCGACGGTGCCAGCGTCGCCCTACGTGTCAAAGCCGGCGTGGTTCCAATTGGGGACTCCTCTACCTCATGCGGCACTGGGGCCATTGCCTCGCGACGCGTGAATTTGTCGGTCAATCCAGCCCTGCACTTCGGACTCTATCCATCCACTCGAGTAGCCAAGCTTGATAGGCGCAGGGAATTTGCGCTCCTTGACGCGCGCATAGACCACGCTACGGCTTAACCCAACCAGCCGGCATACTTCTGGGAGACGAATAATACGGCGTTGAACGTTCTCGATTGTCATCGCATTTTCCTTTCGATTGCCCGAGTCCTTTCAGGCCTTGTTGTTCTTCGGTTTTTCAAAAATCCAGCACCGCACCGCCTCCGGCCGACGTTCGAGGTGTCTTTCCATGTTGAGCCGTTCGTGTATGGTGCTGCGCACTACGCGCTGATCGACGAATTTGCGTGCGCGGCTCGATTTCAGAACCCGCTTGAGGTCTACGAGTGGGGGAATGCGGAGCTTGTGCTCCTGAGCAACCTGTTCGAAGTGGCGCAGGCTGATGGCGATCAGTTCCGAGTCATGCGAATGATTCAGCCTCGGTGCGTCGCCGGCGTCGAGATAGTCGAACGCTTCCCAAAATTCCTCAACCAGCGGATGGTCAGTGCTGATAGCGCGCTGGCGCTCCATCGCCATGCTTCCCAGCTCATCATGTGTTGCTTGCCGTTGCTCTGCGGTAAGGGGAATCACCAGCTCGAGCGCGTCGACCAGAGCGCGCATTTGCCCGTGAATCATCGCTATCCGGCCAGTCTTTATGTCAGGGCATTCGGATAGCTCGTCACGATATTGCGCGGTGCGCTCGAAAAATTGATCAAGCACTTTCGCCTCGCTTTTCGCCGCGGCGATCGCGAATCCGGACAACTGTTCCATGGGCCACTGTTCGAGCCGGCTGGCGGCCGCGCGTGTCTCGCCCGTATGCGTCGCCCGGTACATCCGAACATGAACAATTCGCTGCATGATTGCTTCGCTGGCGTCGACCTTGGCATTCTGGCTAATGACTATCGACCCGCGAAACGGTGGCTCGTCCGTCTCGTTACCCGACGTCTTTGTGCCACGGGCGCGCACGCTGCGGCCGTTGTACGCGGTTTTCAGCTCGTCCCAATCGAAGCCTTTTGCCTTGTTGCCGTCGTCGCCGCGATCGCCTTCGATCAGGACAACCGGGAGATTTCCAACCTGGGACATATTCCGTGCGCGGCCGGCCAGAGACGACTTGGACGGATCAAAGCCTTCATAGTCCAGGCGGCCTACCAGTTTCCACAGGAATTCGAGCAAGGTCGACTTGCCTGATCCCGGCTCGCCGATCAGTTCGAAAAACGGAAAGCTTTTATGCTGCACGCGAATCTGCTCGGCGAACAGCGTGCCGAACCAGAAGGCGAGCGCTACGATTCCCTTCGCTCCGAAGGCGGTCCAGAGCGAACCGAGCCAATCGGTACTGAACCCGTTCGAATCCACATTCAGGGTAAGCGACACGGAATGGTTGACGCTTTTGATACTCAACGTCCCAACGTCGAAATAGTCTTCGTCGTTCAACGCGTAGGTTTGGCCGTCTTTGATTGCGACGTTCTGAAACACATAGCACTTATGTTCGCTACTGTAGCCAATGAAGTCGATCGTTTTGACGCGTTTCAGACCGATTCCCCAATGATGGACCATCAAGTGATCGAGCTGTGCTGTCGTGCCGGTAAACACCGCGCCAGGTGCGACGGACAATAACCGCTTTTTGAATTCGGCGGCGGATGCGAGCTGCGTGCCCGTGAAGGTGTTTTTAACCACGTCGCCCTTGTCCGGGCCGTCAATGTGAAAGTAATACCAGCTTTCGTCGGTGACCTTTTTTTCCTGAAAGTAGAGCGCGGTCGGCACGCAGTTCGCGAGCGTTGTGACCGTGCTCGCCTGTTGCACCGCGTGCTCGCGCAATTCATCTTCACTGTCAAATTTCGCGGTCTTTTCAACCAGCTCGCGCGCCTTGGCGTACCGCTCCAGATCGAGCTTGAACCAGTACAGCCGCCCGTTGTGGATAAACGAAAACGCGTTGTAGCCGTCATGGTTGTACATGAGTCGGGCCTTTTCGGTCGCCGAGCTGGCGAGTAGCAAATCACCGTGGTACAGATACTCCTTCAGGTCCGTCGGCTTGAGCGCGTTGCGCTGATGCATGTCGTTCCAATCCAGCTTCGCGCGGCCGCGTTGCGGGATTTGCGCTGCGATCGCTTCCCATCCGTCTGCCCGCGAACGCTCGATTGCCTTGCGCGTTGCAGCCTGTCCGGCTTTGTCCGCATCGAAAGACCACACAAGGCGCGGCCGCTTGCCCGACCCTATGGCGGCGCGCAGGGTTTCGAGCGCCTTCGCTGGGTAGTTGGTGCAGCTCAACGCCGAGACAGCGACCACGCCATGATGTAGTAGCGCAATGGCGTCGAAGATGCCTTCAACGATCCAGATTTCGTCGTGAGCCGTCAGGTTGACCGTTGGCGGTTCCCACCAGGTGCCAGCGTAGGAGCCGCCAAAGTTGGCTTTGCGTTTGCCGAACCGTTCCGGCCGGTCGATGATGCGCTCCCAATATCCGCCGGCGGGCAGCGGGAAGCGTACCGTCGCGCTGCCGATTTTCAGTTGACCATTCCAGTAGCTATCCTGGGCATAGCAGCCACGGATACGCTCTATGTCAAAGCCGCGAGCATCGCGCAGATACGCGTCGGCGGCGGCGTTCGGGTTGGTAGGCGTCGGCTTGAAACGATCAGACCAGCTTTCGAACAGATCGCGGTAAAGGTCTTTCACATGAAACTGTTGACCGCAGTTGTTCAGACGGCCGCAGGACAGTACCCATGGTGCATCGGCGTGCGCATGCAGTTCCTTCTTGTCGCACGCCGGGCACCTGCCTTGTTGCAGCCATGGACCGACACGTTTGAAGCCGTAGTCATGGAGCAGACGCTCCGTGATGCTTTGATGCAGCGATGCTCTCACCGGGATTTCTCCGCAGCCGGATTGCCGGTAGTGGCAGGACTGAACACGACCGCTTTCAACGCATCGGCCGAATGAGGGAACGCGAGCGCAAGGCGGTCGCTGAGAGCGGCGACGAACAGGCCGAGCGTGCATTGACGTTCGAAACTGCCCGGCTTGTTGTCGAAGCGCAGGACGCTGGCCGCGTTCGCGATGGCGGACGCGAGCGCGATGTCGTGTGGCGCGGCGGTCGGGTTATGGGTCATGACGCGGTGCTCCCGTTGATGTTTTGCTCGTTCTGTTCGAGTACGCGTGCGGCTTCTTCCCGATGAGCGTGTACCGCTCCGGGGCCTGGCAGGCTTCCTTCGATCAGAGAAGTGGTGGCTTTGATTGAGTTGGACATGTCACCCTCTAACGTCGATGGCGAACACTTCAACCGGGCTCGGGCCAAAGTGCGGATGCGTAATCGTCCGCACGATGTAGCCTTTCCAATCTCGAGTGATTCGTTTCCCTGTCTCGTAGGCCGCCGGATAGCCGCGCGTGAGGATCACGTTGCGGTACTGACGGCCTTCCAAGCGTTTTCGCCAGTACGGTGTGCATAGGCGAAATTCTTCCGTCTTCGCGCCAGCCTCGATCTGGTCGAAGTACTCGCCCTTCAGCGGAAGAATCAGGTCGGGCATGAGCCTGTTCACGCGTCACCGCCTTCGGGGTGGCCCGGTGTGACCCCGGGCGGCTGTAGGCTCTTTGCAAAGCCGTCAGTCGCATCAATCATCACGCGGACTTGGGTCTTCGGGCGTCGCAGGACGGCTTTGGGGAACGTGCGGTCGACGTCGGCCGATTCCACGGCCCAGCCAAGCGAGAGAAAGCCCTCAATGAGCCGGTCGCCGCTATCCTTGAAGATGCCCGCTTCGATGAACAGAGCCCATTTCGAGCGCCCGAGCGTATCGCCGGATGCCTTGCAGTCCACGAGGCGCATGGAGTATTCGCCCACGGCGAACCGCACACCACGCTCAGACAGCACCGTCAGGTCCGGCGCGACGGCACGAATGAGCTTCTCCGCACGCTTCAACTCGGCAAGCCGGCCGGCATGGCGCTGGTGCTCGAATGCAACAATTTCGGCGTAGGTGGTGGGGTGCTTATAGGTCTTCGTACGCTTCATACGGCCTCCCGTACTGGAACGGACCAAGCGAGTGCGGCAATCAGGACGATCAGCGACGTGAAGCCGATAGCCACCGCTGTGAGCGGACCGAAACGATCGGATGTGTGGCGCAGCGTCAGCGCGGCCGTGAAGGTCAGGCCAGTGAGGGAGAACAAGAGCATCAGCAACACGCCGATGCCGAAAACGTAGAGCTTCATGGTGTGGTTCCTTGTGAGTGCGCCGGCGGTCGGCGCGGGTGGATCAGTCGTCGGTGCCGTTTGCCGCGCGCCGCTTCGCGTCAAAGGTGCGGCGCAAGCGAGCCTGTTCACGGTCCTGCATCGCGCGCGCCGCGGATGCCACGACGAGGCGCACGGCGCGGTGGCGCATCGACACGTCGAAGTCGCCGACCATGCGCAGGCGATGCCATGCCGCGCGCAGTTCGAAGTCGGTGAGGGGCGCGTGCATGGGATCAGTGCAGGACGACAGGGCTCAGGACGGGCATGCCGGCGTCGACGTCCCAATGGCAACCGAGCACGTAGCCAAGTCGGCGGGCCGTGCCGACGAATATGAATGGGTCGACATCTGCATTCCAGAGGACGTGCAAATACGCGCGGCGCTTGTCCATCGGCAACGAGGCCGGATCGAACGGCAGGATGAGCGGGGCAGAAGCGAGAGTGGCCATACAGTTCTCCTTTCTTCGGGCAAAAAAAGTCCCTCGCGCCGGATAGGCACGATGCGAGGGGAAACGGGGATCGGGTGGTGCGGCTAGACGTCTAGTTCGAGCTGTTCGATCAGTCGATCACGTACGTGCGGCGAAAGGGGCAGCTTTAACGACAGGTTCGGCATTGCGGATGGAGACAGCGTTCGCGCGAATTCCATGTTCACAACATACGTATGACCGCAACGCGGGTTGTTGCAGGTGAACGTTACTTCGCGCAACGTGAGTGACAGGTCGCGGCTCGTGCGTGCGGTCGCACGAGTCAGGCAATGGGGGCAGCGGTTCAGGATTCTCACGATACGTTCTCCCGGGGCTCAGTGCGGACCGCACTCGCCGTAACCCTGCCTGGCACATTCGCAATGCACCCCGACTTCGCCGAGTGTTGCGACGGCGTCGAGGTACTTTCGCGTCACCAGCACGAAGCCGACGGACGCAACGAGGGTGTCGATCTTGTCGATGACAATTCCCTGACCGCCGCTCAGGAAGCGGCTGACCTGTGAGTCATCCCAGCCGATCGCGCGTTGTACGTCGTGGCGCTGCGGACCGTTCAGCGCCGAGCGGAGTGCCGGTTCGATGCGGGCGAGTGTTCTCATGGCTCAACGGCCCGCACGGAGTTTTGCGTGCTGTTGCGCGGACGTGCGTTTAGCCTTCTCGCCGTAAGGTCCAACGCCTTCGAGAAAAATCTCGCGCATCACGTACGACACGGAGTCGCCGGTGTGCTTCGAAAGATTTTCGAGAGTCAACCTTTCGTCAGGCATGAGCCGGCAGAAGACTGGCTTGCTGGCCAGTACGCCGCGCGGCTGGCGGCGCAAGGCTTTGGGCTTATTCATGGCGGGTATACTTCCCTCTATAGACTTGCGTTACGGTAAGGCAAGTGTAATGCGCACAAACGTGCGCTGTCAATATTATTGAGTACAAATGGACGCATTGGGGAAACGCCTTAAGGAAGAGCGGCTCCGGTTAGGGCTGAGTCAGGACGAGTTTGCTACGGTAGGCGGACTGGCGCGCCGCACTCAAACGCATTACGAGTCCGGCACCAGATCGCCTGACACGGCGTATCTACACGCGTTGGCAGGGATCGGCGTTGATATCGTGTACGTGTTGACCGGAGACCGCGCCGTGGCTTTGGTAAGCGAAGACGAGAGCAACATTCTTGGCGGCTACCGGCAATTAAGCGAAGCGGGTAAAGGCTTCTTTCAGCGGATGCTAGCCAGCTACGTCAACGATGGGTCGTTTACCGCTGATGGTCAGCCGGCGCCGCCAGAGCGACGCGTTAAGCGGCTGTCGGAGAACCGGCTCGCCGCTGTTGATGCGCGCACGGCAGAAAACATCAGGAAGGCGACGGAGGTCGTCGAGCAGGCGCGCGCCCGACGCGCGGCCGCAAAGAAAGATCAAAGCTGATTCAACTCATTCCTGCCCGTCGCTCGACTAGCGGACCCGATCCAGTGTCTCGACAAGTCGCGCAGCGTCCGCAAGCAGACGTTTCGCCTGCATCAATGGATCGGGTTCCTCTACTGCTGTAACGCCATCGTCAGCGGCGTTCAGCAATCTAGTGAGGCCTTCTTCAATCTCAATCGTGAGTGCGAACAGTGCCTGGCCCTTTGGGGTCAGCCGTACTGTTCCGCCTGCCTGTGCACGTTCAATGAGTCTGAAACCGAGGAATCCTTCTAATTCTGCAATTCGTTTTGACACGGCAGGGCGTTTTATGCCTAGTGCATCGGCCGCGTCTGAGAAGGTTGGATATCGGACGAATCCTAAAAAGTCGCGCAGCAGATTCCAATTTAATCCGCTTCGTTTGCTAGAAGTGCCCATTGGGAAAGCCTTCCTGATAGCACATTGGCAAACGCCGACCGTCAATAAAATACTCAGACTTATCCTAAAGTCACGACAAATATTCTGACTGGTAACTCTTTGGTAACGCGCATGGTTACCGGTGGGTTACGTTTTCAAATTAAGCGAACTCTGACTTAATAGCTTCAGATCGCCCTGCAGGGCGCCCACCGGGCAGATCGGTGTGTGCGAGCCGGCTGGCATGGCTAACCGAAGAAGGAGAAATGATGGTTGTTAAAAATCCGCAGGGAACCAATAAGGACTCCGGCAAAAAATATCTCGAAAGTACTGCCGCATGCTGCCGTTGTGGCATGGGTGGCGCGCGGGTAAGCAGTGAAGGCAACCGTGGCGCCGAAGAGGGATTGCAACTTGCGCTGACCGACGCACTGGAGTGTGTTGAGGAGGCGCTGGAATCTACGCTAGAACTCCTCAAGCGACTATCGGTAATCCACGAGAGGGTAAGTGAGCATAACTAGTGAAAACGCAATCTCGGTAGCGAGACTATATTGGTCTGATTAATAGGTGATTCTGGCTATACTCTTCCTTTCTGTTTAGAAAGGAAGAGGAGATTCATGAAAGGTGTGTTTGTCGTACTCATGTCGTTTGTGGTGTTCGTTTGTGTATGGGGATTGGTCTATAAAAGCCTGACGAAAAACTGGAAAAACAAGTTTTTTTGTCACTTGCTCGGCGGAGCAGTGGCTTTCGTTACCTGGCTGGTCTTAATCGTTATTGCGATGCCCCAAGAGCATCCGCCTCAAACCAAGGATTCGGTGTCCGCACCGTCGGCAGAGGAGACAGTCGGAAGCAATCGGAAATCCGAAGCCCGCGCACGCGACGCCTCGCAGGCACTCGTGGGCGACTTGCCAAAGGAGTTCACCGGTCAGCCCTCTGATGAGACCAAATGGCCCTCAGTGGCAGCAATCAGGATTGCGGCATCTGACGATGAGAAGAAATTTCTCGCAGATCGGACTTGCCTTGATGAATCTTCGTGCTACGGCCCAATGCGATTCAAGCGCTACATTCTGAAAAGGTATCCAGATATCGCACACGTAAAGTTCGAGCCGGATGCAAGCGAAGCGGAGGACGAGGACACATTGGCAGAACGTCGCCAGCTGTTCGTGCAAAGTCTGTATTTTGCGAAGCAGGTCCAGTTAGCAAACGGCCAGTCGCTGTTCGATTTTTTGCGCAATTGCAGCAAGCGCGTATCGTGGCTGAATGCAGCGGAAGAAACCGACGACTCCAAGACCCACGCGTCGTATTTCGACCTGCGGTATTTCCCCGTCTTGCGAAGTCGCCAGACCGGACGCGAAGTCGAAATGAACATGCTGTTCGATCGTCGTGGCAACCAGTTGATCGCTACGAGTCCGTTTTTCTCGTCGAACGCGCTGAAAGAGCCAGATTTTCTCGCGCGGCACGAGCTGGAATGCTGGCCGAAGCAGTAGGGCGCTATTTTGAGTCTTTGCGGAAGTGCGAGCGATGCCGGTCGGTCGTCGGGTCGTCTCGCATTTCCATGTCGAGCGAGGTCGAGAATCCGCCATCGGCGTTGATCGCGTGCGTCGCCTTCTTTACAAGCCACGGCGTTTCATCGATCTCCAGTTTGAAGCCTGACACGGTCACAGGCATTTCGGGGAATGCCTCCGGACGCGCAAGCGCCAGCTCATAAGCAAACGTCGCCTGGCTGCGCTGCGTGCGGTCATATTCGGCTTGCGCGGCCGCGCGTGCCTCGGATTCGGTCGCGTAGTCTTCCGGCAGCACCTTCACGTTTTTATTGTTCTCCCCGCCAATCACAACAGACTTGCGCTTGCCCTTCGAATTGGAGTGATAGTGCGCGCGCACGGCCGAGTAACTTTCGCGCTGCGAGACATGGTAACGATGCCGGTCGCCGCTCGCACGCGTAATGTCGAGCACGCCCAACGCCTTGCCGCTCACCGTCTTGCCGGTGCCGATCGGCATGAACAGCAGGCGCAAATCCTTCACGTTCATAACGGCGTCGTAACGCTTCGCGAGGCGCGTGAGAAACGACATATCGCTTTCGTGGGTCTGGTCGATGTGGTCGATCAGGATTTTCGCGAGCGCGTCGCCAATCGCCGGCTTGAGAGAGTGGCGACTTGCGATCGCGCGCACGATCGCGCCGATCGTCTGGCCGTGCCAGCTCTTTTCCCGGCGCTCATGCATTTCGTTTGTCATCGAAGCCGATCGCGCGCGCACGGTGATGCTATCGGGCGTGCCGCTGTGCTCGGCTTCGTTGACGGTGAATGTTCCCTTGTCGACGAGTTGTTTACCGACCCATCCGATCGCCACCTTGATTTCGGCGCCGCGTTTCGGGATAGCAAGGTCGCCTCTCGAATCATCGAGCACGAGGTCGAGCATGTCGGCTTCATCGCCGCGTGACTCCGACAGCGACAGGGATATCAGGCGGGGAGCGATCAGGCGGGACAGGTCGCGGCCGTCGAGCGTAATGCGGTAATCGGCCTGCGGCTCGACGCGATCGACCGGGTCGGCCGTGCGTGCCGTGGCGTTGTTCTGCGCAGCAAACATTATTCGGCCGCCTTCTGGTTTTTCTGTTTCGCCATTGAAAGCATGTCGTCATCCACGCGTTTAAGCGTGAGCGAAAATTCGATTTTTCGCGGGATGCCTTCCGGCGTGTGATACGTCTGCGTTTCGTTCAGGCCGTCAATAATCCAGGCGCCGTACACATTGCCGAGGCCGTCGACGAGCACATAGGCGTCGCCGGCGTCGCCCATTGTCGCCAGCTCCTTGATCGACGCGATCGAGCCGATCGATTCAGGCGCGACGGTTCCGGTAAGCGTGATCGTGTCATCGCCGGCGCCGGTGTACTGGCTTGAATCGCGGGCGCCTACGCGCGAGCTGGTGCGGTGCTTCCAGTTGCGCTGGCGTTGCAGTTCCTTATAGGGCGCGGTGGCCAGACTGAAAACGAACTGGTCAAGGGACATCATCATGGCTTCTTTCTCCGTTCATCAGTCAGACAGGCGCGAGGCGGTGCGGGCCTGCTGCGAGCGCTGCGCGCGCTCCAGCTCGACGCGAACCATCCGGCCGATGGCCGCCTCGTCGGTGCCCGGTGGCGGGTAAATATTGATGGTGATGGGGCCGAACGCCGGCGCCGGCATGCCGGCTGCGTTTCCGGCCGCTGGCGACGCTCCGAGGGGCGGCCGGGTGTCAATGGGTACGGTCGGCCGCACGATCGGCACGGCGGCCGCCTGGGCGAGTGCAGCGCCGTTGGCAAGCACCGGCATGCCGAACGAGGTCGCCGCAACGGTCGCGAGGCCGATCGCCGCTTTCGCTACCCGCCCCCGTTCGCCTTCCATTCCGATCGCCGCGCCTTGGCCGATGAATCCGCCCAGCTCGCCGAATACGCGGCTTGGGCTATGGATGCCGAGCTTTTCCTTGAACCAACCAACCGTCGAGTCGGCGACGCCTGTAATTGCGTCCTTGACCGCGCCTAGCCCGCTGGTGATGCCGCTCACGAGTCCCGAAAGGATGTTCGCGCCGAACTCCAAAAACTTCGCCGGCAGCTCAAACCCGAACCATGACAGCACGCCGGCGAACGCCTGATAGAACAGGCCGAGCGGGGACCAGTTGAGAATCAGTGCAGCAATTCCAAGCAGGCCGCCGTCGACCGCGGTTCGCATGTCGTCGGTCAGGGAGCTGGCAACGTTCCGAGCGGCATCCTTTGCCATCTCAAAGCCACGCATGACGCCGTCGCCGATGCTCGCGGCTTTCCCCTTGATCCAGTCGATTGAGGCAGTCCATTTTGACGCAATCCAGTCGCTGGCGACGCCAGCGGCCGCCGAAATGGCCACCCACAGTTTCGCGAACTTCGGGCCGAGCGTGTCCCAGTGTTGCCAGATATAGACCGCGCCGATCGCGAGCAGGCTGATTACCGCGATCAGCGGGTTAGCCATCGCAAGACGGCCGAGCAACATGAAGGCTTGCGCGACGAGCCGGAAACTACCGACTACCGTACCGCGCAGCAGAGACGCGAGGCCGCCGAACACGCGCGCCAGAAAGCCGCCCTTCATGCCTAGCGTGGTCATGCTGAATTTAAGGACCGCCATCGGGCCGAGAATGCCCGCGAGTACGATCGTCATCGTCCCCAATACCGCCAGCGCGCCAGCGAGAACCGCAAGCGTGGTAATGATCGCGGTGGCCGCCGTGCTGTGCGCCTTCATAAAGCCGTTGATCGTGTCGAGCGCGGCCGAGGTCTTTTGAAGTGCCGCGTTATAGAGCGGCGAGATTTTTTCGCCGATCTCGAGCTTGAGGTCGCGCAGTTTGGCGAGCGCTGCGATTTCGCGGCCGTGCGTCAGTTGCTGGCCTTTCGCGTTCGCTTCGTCGATGCCATCGGCGCCAGCGTTCAACCGCTCGTTTTTGTGGATTTGATCCTTCTGCATGTACATGGTCGTGAACAGATTCGCCGCCGTCCGATTCGTGAAAATCGTGGCGATCATGTCCTTAACCTTGTCCGGGTCCGTGATGCCCTTGGCGGCCAGCTTCGGCAAAAGAACCTTTTCCATCCATTCGAGCGGCGAGGCTTTGAGCATGTCGCCGCCGGCGAGCGCGCCGGGTTTGATTTGCTTGATCATGCCGATCTTGTTGTATTCGACCTTGTTCTTATCGAGCAGATCGAGCGCCATCATTTGCTTGGCCGCTTTCACGGTCGTCTTACCCTGATAGACGTTGCTGTAAGCGGACATAAGCCCGGTGCCGACGGCATGGCCGCCCATTTCCTGAATAAGCGGCTCCATCTGGTAATAGAACGCGTCCTTGCGCATCTGTTTGGCCGCGACGCCGCCCGTCTGGATGAAGTTACGCCACTCGTCGCCGCCCACGCGGCCGCCGGTCGCCGTCAGCACCTTCTGCACCATGTTCGCTTCGTCCTTGAACGTGGCTTCGTCCTTGGTGCCGCCGCGCAGCTCGATCACCTTCAGCATGTTCATGAACTTTTCTTCGTTCGCGTGCGCGTCCTCCGCGCCGAACATCGCTTCGTTGGCGAACTTCATTTTTGACAGCGTCGGCATCACCATCTGCGCATGATGTTCGTCCGCGAAAATCGTCAGCGCGTCGCGCATCATCGTGACGTTGTCGGTTGTGCTGGTGCCATAGACTTTCATCGCGCGGGCGTACTTCGCCGCGTCTTCGGACGCGTGATCGCCGAGACCCAGCGCCCGGATACGCATCACTTCGATTTCGTATTTCTTCGACTCGTCGAGCGATTCGCGCATATCGCCAAGCATGTGCATGCCGGTCGAGCGCGCCGCATAGCCGCCGACCGCCATGCCGGCCGCCACGCCCTGCATGGCCTGCATGCTTTTGCGGGCCGCCGCCAGCTTGCGCTCACGTTGGCTGATTGCGTCGAGCTTGCCCATTTGCTCATTCATCGTCGCCGTGGTGGCCGCGATGTTCGTGCGCAGCTCGCGTTCATGCTGCGCCAGATTGCGCGTCTCGACGCCGGCGCTGGCGAGCCGTCCGCGCATCTCCTGTAAGCCGGCGGTCTGTTTCTTCTGTTCGGCGCCAAGCTGCGAAGCGGCCTGCCTGGCCTTCGCCAGATCGGCCGTCATCTGTTGCGAGGGCGGGCCGAATGCGCGCAGCGAGTCGGCCATCGTCTTGACGCGTTTGCGGGCGGCTTCGAGCCTGGTCGAGGTCTCGGTGAGGCCGGCGTGCATTTCGCGAAACGCGGCGACGCTCTTTTGCGTCTTGCCCATTTCAGCCAGCTCGCGCCGCGTTTCCTTGAGCGAGCTGGCAAGCCCCCTGTTTCCGGCCAGCAGGTTTTTCAGGGGCTTCGTCATGTTGTCGACCATGTCGAACATGACGCGCAGTTTCAGGGCGTTATCCATCGTTATTCGTTCCGCTACGTTGCCGGGCCCGCTCGCGCCATTCCATCAGCTCGGTCAGGCTAAAGGCGTCCATCGTGGCCGGTGTCCATCCGAACACCGTCGCGATATCGGCCATCGGGTCTTCTACGCGTTCAGGGATTCCAGTTTCGATTTCATGGCCTTCGGCATCAAAAAACCGGCAAAGATACCTCCCAATTGCACGAGGTCGGCCGGGTCGATTTTGGCGACGTCCATTTCGGTGAGCGTCGGCGTGCTGATACGCGGCAGCACCTTTTGCAGCGCCGCCACGTCGAGATTGACGAGGTCCGACAGCGACGTGCCGCGCAGCTCGCCGGAATCCGGCTTGCGCAGCGTGATTTCGGTAATGGTTTGCTTGCCGCGCACGAGCGGCGTGTCGAGCGTGTGCGTGTTCGGGTCTTTGACCTTTGCGCCGGCGCCGGCTTCGACGCCGTGGTTGTGGCCGGGGTCGGCAACGCCGAGGCTGTGAGAGTGACCGGGGTCGGTGATGCCGTGGGTGTGGTCGCCGCCGGTGGCGGTGATGGAGTGCGTGTGCGAAGCGGTGTCTTGCGTGTTCATCGTTTATCCGTGCGAGTGATTGCGGTTTGTGTGGCCTGCCCGATCGAGGGGCAGGCCTGCGAGGGTTACAGGCCGATTGCGTTGCGCAGCTGTTGCAGCAGATCCACGCCGTTGATTTTCTCCACCATGTTGACGAAGTCCATTTCAATGAGGTCTTCGCCGTTCATGGACAGCTTGTAATAGCTCGCCACGGTCGTGACCTTGAAATCGGTGTCCTCCTTCGACTTGGCGGTGCCGGAGTCGATTTCCTTGTGCCTGCCCTTGACGACGATTTCGATCGAGTCGTAAGTCGTCTTGTCTTCGGACTGGTAGCCGCCGGCGAAGCGCAGCAATACGCCATCGTGTTTCGTGATGCCGTACTGTTTGATGACTTCCGGCATGAAGCCGCCGCATGTCCATTCCATCTGAATGGCTTCCTGCCCGAAGTCGATCTGAATCGGGCCGCTCATGCCGCCGCCCATGTATTCCTCCATCTTGCGCGAGAGCTTCGGCAGCGTGATTTCTTTCGTCTGGCCGACGAAATTCGCCCCGTTCTGGAACAGGTTGAACCCTTTAAGTTTGCGTGGCATGCCCATTTGTTATGGCTCCTGGTTAGGCCGTGGCTTACGCGGTGACCCGCGAGGCGAAATCGGCGAGATATCGGTCGGTGATGCGTTGGCGAAGCATCAGGTTTTCGAGCGGTGGAACCGGGCAATAGTCGTAATCGATATACGACTTGCCCGATTTGAGAACGTCGGTCGTGTTCGGCTCCGGGTCGAACCACGACGAACCGTCGATCAGATAACCCTGCGATTTCCACTCGCGGAATTTGCCATTGATGCTTTCGATAATGTCGCGGGCCAGCGACGGATTAAGCGGGCCGTCGACGACAGGCATCTGCGCTTCGGCCATCGTGTCGGCCAGCACCTGTGCGGTGCGCGTGTAGTTCTCGAATGCGAACAGCGGATCGTCGGAACAGGTGCGCGAACCCCAGAAACGAAAGCCGTTGCGGTTGACAAGGGTCGTCACGTCCTGTTCGTTCAGATAGCCAGCGTCGGTGGCCGGGTCCTGCAGATCCCAGGAAACCGGCGTGCTGATACCGGTCACGCCGTCGACTGCGACGTTGGAGAGCGTCTTGTGCCAGCCAATTTCTTCGTCGATGCGCGCACGCAAGCCAATGGCGTAGGCCGTGGCCGGTACTTCGACCGTGGCGTTGGCGTTGTCGTCCCATGCCAGAAAATTCGGCCAGATCACCATGACTTCGCGGCCGCTGAATTGCTTGCGGTAGGCGGTCGCTTCTTCCTTCGTCTTGGCGCCGGCGGCGTAGATGTAGGCGAACCCCTTCAGGGCTTTGGCGGTGGCCGCCAGCTCGGTTCCTACAGCCTGCGTATCGAGCAGTGGAGCGCCGATAATGCGCGGTTTGACGCCGAGCGTCGCCTGCGCGGTCCTCAGTGCCTTAAGGCCCGTATACTTGCCTTCGGCCGTGACCTTGCCGATCACGTTCGAGGTCGTCTCGGCTGCATCCTTGCCTTCTGCGACGCGCACGACGACCGTGATCGGCTTCGTCTGCTTGCCGATCGCATTCAGCGTCTTGTAAAGCGTGCCTTTGGTGCCAGCCTTGCCAAGTGCCGAAACGACATTTGTCAGCAGCACGGGCGTATTGAGCGGGAACGTCTTTGCGTCCGCGTCGTCGGCCGTGCAAACGATGCCGACGATCGCCGTCGAGATTGCGCGAATCGGGCGCGTGCCCTGGTTGAATTCTTCGACGCGTACGCCGTGGTGATAGTCCTGCGCCATGTTGTACAGCTCCTATAGTGAGAGAAAGCGGGAGTCGTCCCGGTGTGGTGTTCCGGCCGGGTGAACTGGCACTAAGCCGGGGGTTGCTCTTGCGCCGCTGTGTCGTCGGCCGGCGTGCTGGTTGAGGGCGCATCGGCTTCGGGCGCTTCGGGTTCCGGTGCCGGCGGCACGTAAGGCGCCGGCGTGTCGGGCCATTCGACCGAATCGGGGAATGTGTCGCTTTCGATCGCGCGAACAAGCGCCATCTGATACGCCGCCCACGCCTTGAAGTAATAGATTTCTTCGTCGTTCAGCAGATCGGCCGCCATCGCGTCGGCCTTGCCGGCGTTCTCACTGCGCGCCTTCGACATGCGCAGCTCGAATTCGGCCATCATCGCGGCGCGCTTTTCCTGCGCGATCAGCTCGAGCGCGACAGCCCATTCGCCGTTAATCCACGTATGCCGATCGGACAGCCGGGGCTTATCGGTCAGGTTCAGCTCGGCCGGCGTCTTGCCGGGGGCGGTGATCTCGGTCGGCTCGCCGGTGTCCTGGCGATACAGCATCCGGCCGCGATAGTCAGGCAGCAGCACCCATGCTCCATCGCGGTAAAACGGCCATGAAAGCGGCGTGCGCTCGGGCAGCGTGTCGGACGTGCTGAATGCAGGAACAAGCCAGCGCCCGTCGTTGCGCGGGTCGGCGTCAGCCAGGCAGCTATTCAGATAAGCGCCGGTCGTCGTATCGAATTGGTGAATCAGCATGGTTCGTTCTCTCTAAGTCAGTAAGCGCGGATCATCGCCAGCAAGGCGACAGTGCGAACGCGGGTTTCAGATCCGCCGTCAGCGTTGACGGTGATTGCGTGGCTGTGGGCACCGGCGCCGCTCATGCCGATGTTGTGTCCGTGGTTGCCATCGCCGTTGATGCCGATGCCGGTGCCGGATGGGTAAGTCGGAACCTGTGCGGGCCGCTGGCCCTGGTCGCCCCGGATCAGGACGGCCGAGTCGCGAATGGGGCCAGAGAATCCGGGGTCCTGGCCGTAGGTTTGGTGCGTGTGCCCAGGGTCGGATACCCCGTGACCGTGCCAGCCCTGCGCATCAGTCCAGGCGCCGTGGATGTGGTCGCCAACAGCGCCGGCCGAGGCGCCGTGTGCGTGCCAGCGGTTCTGGCTGTCCTGCCATGAACCGATACCGCGCGAGCCGTCGACGCCGCGTCCGTCATCCCAGCAGCGCAGATGCTCGCCGCGCAGCTCGGGAATGCGGAATGTGGTTGCGCCGTCGCCGCTCGAAAAACAGCCCCAGTTACCGCCGCTCCATGCCGACTCAGCTACGAGCGCACCGCTCGCCTGTGCATAGGCCCACAACACCGGATAGTCGGCGCGGTTCAGCACGGCGCCGTTAGCCTTGAGAAAGCCGGCGCGTGCGGACGTGCGCGGCTCCATGACGATTTGCCCGATCGCGGCCATCGCGATCTTTGACGTAACCCATTCGGTCGTCGCGAGTCGCGTCGACACCTCGCCGGCGGGCGGCGTTGGTCCGGTCACTGGTTGATCGAATACCGTAACGGACGGTGTGAATCGAACAGTTGTGACGCCGTTGCACGTAACCGCGAACGTGCCATCGTTGATGTGATAGAAGCCGGTATCGGCATCGTTAATGAACGTCAGCGACGGATAAGCGGCGCTACCCTCACTCAACCAAAGACGCTTGCCCGTTGCGAACGTCACGTCGTTATTGAGCGTTCCGCCTTTATTCGCATCGAGCGGCGTAAGGTTGCCGGCGTGCCACACCGCGCTGCCGCCGACACACAGATTCCTTAGCGTGAAGTCGAAAAAAAACCATCCTTTTGTCGGCGAATACCATCCGGCCTTGTTGGCGTTGGCGAAAAAGTAGCCGTCACTCGGGCCTAGATAAATCTGCCCTTCGTTGGTTGCCCGGTTGACATCCATGTTTCCGTCGATCCTGGCCGAGCCATTAACCTGCACCGCGTTCGTGCCGTCATCAATCGTTGTGTTGAACAGAAACCGGCCGCCTCGTGACAGCATGGCCTTGCGAACGCCGAGGATCGAAAAATTGATGCCTACATCGCCAGCGGTCGGCGCCGTGTTGTCCGCGTCCGTGGTGGAGTTCAGATTCAACATCTTGGCGTTGTTGACCGTAGAGTAAGAGTCAACAAAGTTGCCGTTGCTCTTCGCGTCAAAGGCAACGGATTGCGAATTCACGCCATAGCGAGAGGAAGTCAGACCATAGCTTTGTACAGGGCCGGTGAAAACAGCGCCAGTCAGCGCCGCATAGCGGGCCGCCGCGGTCTTCGGCGTAACGGCGCGCGTGTCGTCGGCGCCGGCGTTGACTTCGTCTTGCGTCGCCAGCTCGACGACGCCTTGCCGCTCGGTCGTCGCCGGCGGATTCGTGAAATTGGCATTGCCGAAAACGAGCTGCGCCGCGTCGATCGTGGTGAATTGCAGATCAGCCGAGAGCAGCAGCATTGCCGCCGGCGCCTTCTCCATGATTGGACCGTCTTCGGACTTCTGGCAATAGACCCCCGCAAGCACTCCGTTCTCGAGGTACAGGCCGAAACCGTACAGCTTGTATTGATCGGCGGTGTCGTCCCTCAGCGTGACGTGAATCGTATCGAACGCGATATTGTCGCCGCCGAATGTGGTGATGCGCTTCAGCTCGTTCGGCAGCTTTTTAAGCGTGCGATCGGTCGAATCGAACCAGCCCGTACTCAGGCCGATTTCGACGATCTTGTGTGCGTTGGTGCCGGTGTTGCCCGGTGCGACGAGCGCGGCGCGGCCAGCATCGGTGATGCAAATAAGGGCTCCGGCCATGTTCATTTATCCGTGAGTGAAAGGCGGCGATACAGGGCCGGCCGAACGGCCGCTGCAACGCGCTGTGTGCCCTGTATCGAAAAGCCCTGCGTGAAGGTGTAGTGAGCGCGTACCGGCTTGGTGCGATCGATCTCGGCGAGGATGTCGGCGACATAGGCGGCCGTTGCCGGTACGCCATCCCGGCCGCTTACGGTCATCACAATGTCGAACGTGCCAGGCACACCGGGCGGGGTCATCTCAAACCATTCGCGCAGCGCGATATTTGCGCCGAACGTCGCGACGACTTCACGCACCGCCGCAGCGGTGCCGTTCTTGCGGGCGATCGGGATCGCCGCCTTGACGCGGGCGCGCTTGACTTGCTCGGGCCAGTAGTCTTTCCATGCGTCGACGCCCATGTGCCACGCGAGCCACGGCAGCGAGGCGAGCGGTATCGCGTCCGGGTTCATCAGATCGCGTAGCGGCGTTTTAATGTCGCTGATACGAGCGTTGACGGTAGCAATGTTGCGTTCATGCACCGTCGAATTCGGGGGCAGCAGGCTACTCATTGCTGTAAACGCCTCCGTCGCGCAGATCAATCGACGTGCAATAAGGCGCTTCGGTCTTCGACGCCGGAATATCGGCCAGTGGGCTTCGCAGAATCACCTTCTGCACGCCAGCCGACCGCGCTGCGGCATAGATACCATCGAGCGTGATTGCCATGCCGAGCTTGTGCATTGCGGTGGTGTATGCAGCCATGCGTTTGCGGGCTTCGGCAAGCGCTACAGAGCGATCAGGCCCGGCAAAGAAAACCAGATCGGCACTCACTGCATAGCGTTTAATCGTTGCACTACACCCCGTCACCTTGTCGGTGAGCGGCCGCTTGTCATCCGCCTTCAGATTGGCCAGGACAATATCAATGAGATCCTGGGGCGCAGTGCCGTCACCCTCACGCGATAGAACAGTAATCAGCACTTCGCAAGGTGCGGGGCTGGTCGCCGAGGCATCCAGCACCCGGCCATCGGCATTTCGCGCGTGCGATACATAGGCGCCTTCCGGACCCGCGACAGAAAAGCTTTGCGGCGCGAGCTGCACTCGGGCGCGCAAGTCTGTATCGCTTTCCAACACCGCTTCTACGCCGTTCGCCGTGTCGGCCGGCGTCAGCACAAGCCGCTTGATTTCGAAAAACGCCGCGAGCTGGTCGAGGTCGCCGTCCTTCGCATAGGCGAGCATCACCGCGCGTGCGGCGTCGTTGACCCGCTGGCGCAACACGACTTCGCGATAGACGTTTTCTTGCAGAAGGATCATCATCGGCTCCGATTCAAGGTCGAGCGATGCGGCAACATCGGCTTGCGCGTCGGCGGGATACAGGGAAATGAGCCGCGCCTTGCGGGCGGCCAGCAGCGTTTCAAAGTCGATCGTTTCGACGATATCCGGCGACGGCAGTTGCGACAGGTCGATAGGGGTCACGCTCACGTCGCACCCCCACTGCTAACCGCCACGCTGGTTGATACTGCGTCGCCGGTGTCAGTCGTCGTGCCTTCGATATCGATCACCTGCATGCCGGCGCCGGTGTCCGTGGTGTCAGTCGAGAGCTGCACGCGGGTCAGCGTCAGGCGCGGTTCCCAGCGCATGAGTGCGGTCGCGATCGCGGCATACAGGCGCACGCGCGTTTCGCCATTGTTCGGCGCGTCGATCAGGTCGGGCAGCTCCGACCCGAACGGCCGGCGCTTCACGCGCGAGGCGATAGAGGTCGTCAGAATCTTGGCGATCGATTGGTAAAGGTGAGCCAGCCCGGAAATGGCGCGGCCGGTTTTAGCGTCCATGCCTCTCATTTCATCGGCTCGTTGGTTGGGGCGTATTCGCCGTTCGTCGGGTGTTTATGCTTCGACGTGCTCACGCCGGCCGCAATCACGTCCTGCGTGAACTCGGCGCCGCCTTCGATTTTCATCACTGCACCGCCGCGTTCGCCGCCCTTGCCGGTCATCCCCGATTCAAAGGCAAACGCACCTTTAACCAGCATCGAGCCGGTAACGGTCGTATCGGTGACGTCGATCGTCATCGTGTCGGCCTTTACCGTGGCGTCTTTGGTCTGCACCGTGACCGAACCGGGCGCGACGATCAGCACGGTCGCGCCGTCAGGCAACGTGGCCGCCAGCGAGTGCTTTGCGTGGTCGTATTCAACGATCGCGCCATCGGGATATGCGCGGATGTGCGTGTCGGGGCTATTGCTCGGCGCCGGCGCCGCGTCGGAATTGAGGCCGCAGAGAACGAAGCCTTGGGCGGGGTCGCCCATCGGGCAGAACAGCACAACCTGTTCGCCTTTGGTCGGTGGGTTCCATTCGCGGGTCGCGCCGGCGCGCACCGACAGAAACGGCAGCCAGTTTGTTTGCAGGCCTTCGCCGTCCGGATCGGTCGGGTCGCCGACAGACACGCGGCATGTCGGCGGATTGCTGGCGTGATTAACGTCCATGATCGCGCCCTTGCGGATCATGTTGATAATCAGTCGTCGGATTTCGTTAGCGTCCATGCCGGCCATCTTGCCGACCGCACGCGCGCAACGCGAGCAGCGCCGCATGTGTTCGCGCTGGGTACAGTACGCGAGTCGCAAGAAGGCCGCGCGTATGCCTGGACAAGCCAGGCGAAGCTGGAATCCTCCGCAGAAGGCGAAGCGCCCGTGACGCTCCGCCTCGCTTCATGTCAGATGCGATTTCAACCGCGCGAGGCTGTACCCGATACCGGTCGAATCCGGCGAAAGCGTTTCACTCGTCGACACCGCCTGCCTCTACAGTTGATTCAATGGGGGGCATCGGAACAGCGTCGCCGGGTTGGTAGACCGTGTACATCGTGCCATCGCAGACGACTGCAACGGCGTCAGGCGGGATTGACGCGGCCGGGCTCAGAACGCCGTCTGTGTTTGCTACTGCAGGGATGGTTTTCATGGGTTCAGAATCTCCACGGTGTAGCCTTCAAGGGTCACGGTGTCCGCTACGTTCGCTAGCTCTACCGTAAATGTCAGTAGCTGGTCTTTGGCCGTGTCGACCGACAGGGTACAAATCTCCCCGGTGGACGTGGCCAGGCCCGCTGACCACATGCTCTCTGACACCTGAGCGTTATACGAATTTCGATTTCGAATGCTCTTTACGAACGTCAGTGATAGCTGTGTGCTGGCAAGGAGCTTGAAATAAACCTCGCCACCAAAACGCCCCCTAATAGTTTTGACATTGCTGTTGTTCGTGTAGGACCACAGTGCAGTAATGCGCAATGCCCCGTTCTTCCCGAGCGCGCCGGCCGGAACAGTGACTGCAGCCAGCACAGTTTCAGCGGTCGTCCCCGTAACGCTCGCGGGAACCGCCGACTGCGCGAGAATGATCGGCGCGCGGTTGCCCTGAGGATAGCCGCAAAGCGCAAGTAGCCTCTTGAACTCGCCGAGGATCATTGTTTCACCCACATGCTTTCAGCGGTGAGAATTGATCCGGCATACGTGTATGTTTTGAGACGCACGAGGCCCGTAACAGGCTCGGTTGCGGTGTCGATAATCAATGCGCCCCGGTCATCGTAGGTGTATTTATGCGCGCACGATGCCGGGTCGAACGGCATAGCGGCACTGTCCAGCACGACCGTACTCACGTCGGCCGCGCCGCACATGCCTGTTTGCGCACCGCCGGTGCCTTTCCGTCTGTCGAAAATCCAGCTCATTTGAGTAAATCTCCTGCCTTGTGATAAATCGGTGAACTGCCGCGCGTAGGTCATTGCCGGCGCAGGGCATCGGCCAAAGGCATTACCGCGCGCCGGCCATGTTGGCGATTGCACGCGCGCGATGCGACTGCGGGCCTATGTATCTGCGCCGGCTACAAAAAGCCCTTAAAAATAGGGCTATTTCATGATGTGCTTAAGCAATACGTCGCGTATTAACTCGCGATCGTGGGCAGTGAAGCCGAGCAGCGATCGGGCGGGGTATTGGTATTCGACGCCCTTCGGTGAGACGCGATCGCGTAACCCGAACTGGTGGACGCGGGCCACGCGTGAGACCCGGCCGGCGAAGCCAACAGCGAGGCTCAGCGCATCGGATTCGACTTTGAGATAGCGAGCCGTGCGCAGCTTCGCGAACATCGCGGCGCGTTTGATGCGCCCTTTCTTTTCGCGCAGCTTGCCACCCTTCCCTAATCGCGGCTTACGTGCAGCGAACGGGCTTTCGTCGGGGTTGCGCTGTGTGGCGATGCGCGTTTGCTGGCTGCGCCGCAGCTCGCGGGCTACGTCACGGGTAACAGCGCGCCGGCCGGCCGGCGCGAGCTGCGCGAGCAGCCCGCCCGCCCACTTGTCGAGCGCCTGTAAATCGTTGTCCATCATCCAAGCCAGTGATCGGCAGCGTCGTCGACGTGCCTGATAGTGCGCTTGCCGCTCGCATCGATCGATACAACGACGCTTTCAGTGAGCTGCATCTTTATCGACAGATCGACCGTTTGATTGTTGAGAACATCGGCTTCGAAAGTAATACCGGATTCGCGTTGATCGACATTCGTGACAAGGTCCGGCTGATTGGCTCGCGCCCATTCGACGATAGCGATAAAGACGTGATCGGCTTCGCCGGCGAAGTCCAGCACCAGTGCATGCGCGGTGTACCGATACTCGAATGACGGCGTTTGTGTGCCGGTCGCGGCGATATGGCCGGCGTCGATGAAAACGGTAAGGCGATCGGGGTCGGTCGCGAGCGAAGGAATTGCAGCGACGAGCGCCGCGCGTAGGCTGGCCGGTTTAATCATGGGTGGCCGCCGGCGCCGGCTTTCGGTTCTGACAGTCGAACACCATATCGATCTTGGCCGCGCAAGCCGCCCAGGCGGCTTTGACCATGTGCAGCGCGTCGTCGAGGGCGCCGTTAGTGGTCGGTGCCGTCGCCGGCAACGTGCAACGCGTCACCGCCTGGCACTCTTGCAAGATAATCGGCGGCGCCGGTGAGAGCGGGGCTTGCGTGCATGCGGACAACGTCAGCAGGCAAAGCACCAGCAGCCCACGCGCGGAAGTCTGCGCTTTCATTGTTGTATCTCCTGATTTCGTCGCGAATGCCGGCGAGCTTGGCGTCGATGCCGTTGCGATCGGCATCGAGCTTGCGCTGTTGGGCCGCCTTGTCGGCCGCATCGTCTTGCAGACGCCTGATTGTTTCGTCGCGGGTGGCCAGATCATCTTTCGCGCGTTTGGCGACGTCCTGTGCGCCGGCCAGCTCGGCGCGCAGCGCGCGAACGTACAGCACGCCGGCGGCGATCACTAGCAACGCGACGACGCCGGCGACGCACTTCGCGGCGAACGCGTTCATGCCGCCGCCTTGTCGGGGCCGGCGTACTTGAGATACGCCTGTGCGAGCTTCGCGTCGTACAGGTTGCGGGCGTAATCCGCGCCGTTGTAGCCCTTGGCGAACGCCGCCCACTTCTTACCCTTTAGCGCCGAAAGCAAGGCCGTATCGGCCGCAACAAAGCGCACGAACGCGTCGAGCTGGTCGCCTTCGCTCTTCTCCATGCGGGCAACGAAATCATCGATACTCGAGTAACCGAGGCGTTGCCAGTGATAGCCCATCACCTGAAACGCGCCCCAGCTCGCCGACTCATACGCGGCGCCGGCGTCGATCAGCTCGGCGGACGCAAGGCGCGTGTACTCGGCCGCTTTGCCGAGGTAGCCGCCGGCGGTCTGCGAAACGATGTTCGGATATCTCGCCGCGAGCGGCGCCGGATCGATGCCGCGCGCCTGTAGCTGTTTCCAGAATTTGTGGCGTTCAAACAGGATCGCCGGCCGGCCGTCGAGCAGAAAGCCAGATCCACTTGACTCCACCTCATTGACGGCGCGCACGCATGCGAGCGGCACGCCGAGCGTGTCGGCCGCCGCGACGAGGTCGGACAGCGACAGGTGTTTAGGGTCGCGCCGGCCGGTCGCGAGCGCGGCCAGAGTCTTCGGGCCTGCGATGCCGTCATCGATAAGGCCGGTTTTCTTCTGTAGCGCCATCACCGCGGCTTCGGTCGCGGCGTCGTACAGGTGCGTGACTTCGAGCGGATAGCCGGCGCGGATAAGGCGGCGTTGCAATAGGCCAACATCGTCGCCGTGGTCGCCGAAACGGTGCGTTTTCATGGTTCATTGCTCCAGAGCAGGCGCGCGACGTTGCCGCGCACGCCAAACACAAACAGGGCCAGCAGTACCGCCGAGCCAGCTTCGAAAATGCCGACAGACTTCGCGTGTAGTGCCAGCTCGATCGCCGAGCCGCCCATAACGACGACCAGCGCCCATGCGATCCATGACACATTGCGACGGTGGCGGGCACCTCGCCGGCGGTAGGTCAGCACGCGCACGATGGCGGCGACATAGGCGGTGAGTGCGATAACTGCGATCGGAGTGAACACGGCTTACCCTCCGTTCTTGAACAGCTTGAACAGGTCGAGCGTCTTGACGCGCTCGATCAGTTGCAGCGTGACAGTAATCACGAGCGCAGCAGCAAAAAAAGCAGCCACGCCGGTTGACTTGATCGGCGTCACGTTGACGATTTCGGGCGCGGCCAGATAGCCCATCACCAGCGAAATCAGCATGTACGCGACGCGCTTTAATGCGCCGATATCTTTCGACGTGACGACGACGAGCGCGGCGCCTGTAAAGGCGCCAATCAGCGCGTTGCCGTCGATACCCGGCGCGAGGCTCGCGAGGCCGATCGCGGCCGATAGTGCGAGGGTGGTGGTGCTCGGTTCGGCCATGTCGGCTCCTGGCTCAGTGTGGATCAATCAGTCAAACAGTTGGAGTAAGGGCGTCGTCGTGTTGACGCTCGCCAGATCAGGAAGGAAAACGGGCGTGCCGATCGGCAGAAAGACGCCGTAGTCAGCCAGGCCGGCATTCGCTTCGAGCACCGCCTCAACGGTGCCATCAGTGCGGCCGTAGTGGCGCCAGCAAAGGGAATCGACGGTGTCGTTCTGTTGTGCAATAACGCGCATCAGGCGATTTCCTTGCCGTGTTTGTCGAATGTCTGAAGAACACGACTCCTAAGGCGCATGGTTCGCGCGTAGGCGTCGAGGAACAGTTGCGCGTTTTCCCAGCTCGTTGCGCTATCGATTTCGCGCCAGCCGTACCACGTTCGGCACTCGATTCGGAATGGTTCGGGCTGGCGGCCGTTTGGGATGACGGGCCGGCCGGGGCGCGGCGCCGGCGGGCGCACGTAAGGCGAAGGAACGAATCGAATACGGTATCTGGCTTTCATCAAATCAGCTCGATCGTTGAGCGCGGCAAGCCGCGCATGTCGCTCAGTGCCCAGCGAACGTTACGGCGCGCATCGCAGATGGTCGTTTCGAGGTCTTCGGCCTTCTGGCCGCCCGATTTCGTCGAATCGAAATCGCGATACCGCTCGGTGAGGTCCGCGTGTGCGTAGTTGAAAACGGCGCGGCGATAGCGCGCGAGCTGCACGCTTTCGCCGCCGATGTTAGGCGCCGGTACGGCGGCCAGATCGGCATAGCCGGCCGCGACGTGGCCGGCTTGCCATGTGCCCAGCTCCGCATTAACGCTGGCGATCGCATCGATCGTGGCATCGCGCAAGCGCTCATGCGTCGCGGTGCCGTCGAGCCGCATCGAGGCGCGCAAGGCGTTCATGTCGATGTCGGGGAACCAGCCATCGTTTTTGACGATCGCGGCATTGGCCGGCGAGCCAGGTGTCTGGGGCGTGGTCGGTTCGGCGGTCGCGAGAAAGCTACTCATGGGACATGGCTCAGAAAATGATGGCGGTGGGCCGGCGTCGGATCGCGTTTCCGTCAGGTGTTGCGATCGTCAGCCGGCGCCGCCATGCCGGGGGGGCTCTTTACGTGCGGCCGGCTTTGGTGCCGGCCGCATTGCTCGGTTCGGTCTCGAGCCGAGCAATGTCCTGTTTCACGCCGGCGCGTTCGTCGAGCTGCAACGCGCGGCGTAGGTGATCGAGGGCCGCAGTCTTGTCGGACTCCTGTAGCGCTTTGCCAAGCGCCTTATGCAGCTTGGCCCGCACCTGGTCGTGCATGTCGGCCGACTCGGTCAGCATCATCACTTCGGCGAGCTGGCCGGCGTCGAACGTGTCGCCGAGCTTGAACGCCGCCAGTGCCGCCTGTGCGAATTCTTCGGCGATCGCGGTCGCAAGCGGCCGGTCGTACTGGTCGGGCAGCGTCATACGGTGCGCGAGGGCATACCGGGCGATATCGAGCGCGCCGGAGAAATCGCCCGCGTCGACGCGCCAGATCATCACGGTCGTAAGAACATCGTCTTGCGCGCCCCGCCCGCCGCTCAGTGCGCCCGCGACATAGTCGACGTACTCGGGCAGCAGCTCGGCGCGCTTCACGTCGATCTTGCGTTCGATCGATTGGATCGCTTTCAGGCGCCGGCGATCGGTCGCCAGCTTCGCAAGCATCAGCTCGTATGCGCTCGCGCCGGCGAGGGATTCGCCAGGCGCGGCCGAGGCCGCCGCCAGTTCTGCCGTGACGCGTTCGTAATGGCGTTGGGCGGGGCTTTTCATCATGCAGCCTTCGCCATGAATTCGATGTTTTCGGCCATCGCGCCACAGCCGAAATCTTCGACGACATACGCGTCGTTACTCGACTCATAGTTTTCGATGCGATCGCGTTTCGAGTTGTCGACGATGTTGCGCCGGCGGCCACCGTCCTGCGTGTAAATCGACAGGTTGTCGAAACGCGTAATGAGGAGCGCGTTGGCAGGGAAGAAAGGCACGCTAACCGCTGGCAGGTTGCCAATCCGCTTCTGACTGATGATCACGTCAGCCGCGAGGGTTTCGGTCGGCGGCTGCGTCGTGTTGACGATCGGGAAATATTTGTCATGCAGCAAGCCACGGCCGCAGAAAACGAACAGCGCCGTATCGTCCTGGTGCCACGGGTCGATCATGTTCGAAACAATGTCGAAAACCAGTGCGTCGAGATTTTCGTAATCGCCGCCGACACCGAGCTTCACCTTGCCGGCCGTCTTGCCTTCGTGCAGCACGCGGGCCGCCGCCTGGTCGCGGTATTTCTGGAGCCAGCCTTTGTTGACGTCCTGCAACAGCGGGTTTTTCGTACGGTTGGACGTTGCCGCGCGCGAAGTGCCATTGAAGCCGATCGCGATGCGGTCGAGCGCTTGGCGCTTGATGATTGCGTCGCGCAAGCGGGCCTGAAAATCGGCGAACTTCGCCCACGCGTCGAGCTTTGCATACGTGATGTGCGAATCGAAATTCGTCTGCGTGCAGACATAGCCGGTTTCGTCGAGGTCGCTAACGTCAGTCGTTTCGCGATCCTGTTTCGTGGTGTCGGTTGTGCCGGCGATCGGCGAGCCGATGCCGAGGCCGAGCTTTGCGCCCTGTTGTTCGGTCACGCCGATCATGTTGACGCGTTTCAGAAAATCGCTCGATTCCTGAATGCGGGTTTCGAGCTTCTGTTGCACGCTCGGCGCAACAGCGAACTTCACGGCGGCACTTTCGACGCCGCTCAGTTTGGCGATTGCTTCAACGTAGGCGTTAAAGGCAATCCGGGTTTCATTGCGCATCTAAAAATTCTCCGGGAACGTGAGGGGGGACGAATGCGGGCTAGCAGTCGGTGACAACAGCAGCGGGGGCGCCGGTCGCTGGCGGCCGCGGCTGCGTGGTGCTGGTCGTCGAAAGCTGCGTGTGGAGTTCGTCGAATGCCTTGCGGTCGGCGTCGCGCTGGTCGCTCAGTTCCGCGACGGTCTTCGTCAGGGCGGCGACAGTGTCGGCTTGCTCTTTGCCGTGCGTGGCGAGCGCTTCGACGGCTTGGGTCACGTCAGAGAATCGCGAATCGTCGGCCGCCTCTTTCCTCTTCACGCCGGTCAGCAGTTCTTTAACGCGGGACAGCAGCGCCGGGATTGCCGCCGGTTGCTGCGCTTCTTCAAACTCGATCACGGTTTCCTCGGCGGCCGTGAATAGGTTCATCGGCGATACCTTGCGGCCGGTGAATGGCGAGGCCTTCGGGTTTTGAGCTGCGAAAGAAAGAATCTCCGTGCCGAGGCTTGCCGGGCTATCCGTCACGGCCAGGCCGATCAAATACGCCTGTTTGGTGTCGGCGAAAGATGCGTCGATTTCGCACGAGGTATAAATTTTCTGGCTTGCCTTCGTCATCGCGACGAGTTCAGGCGTGGGGGCGATTTGCGCATAGAGGCCGAGCTTTCCGGAGAATTCGCCGTCGAGTTCGCGCACTTCGACCGCGAGCACGTCGCCGTATGCTTTGAACGGGCCATCGGGATAGATACCTCGATAGTGTTCGAGATTCACACGGGCGCCGTATTTGGTGGAGCTGTAGTTCGCGGCAATCTGTTCGAGCCATGCGCGCTCGATCGTGCGGCCGTCCGTGGTCGCACCTTCGACGGCGATGCGGAACATTTTCGATTTCGCGAGCTTCGTCGCATCGGCCGAGGCGGTCGAGCCGATCGCCATAGCGCCCAGGCCAGCAGCCGCGCCCAGGTCGACGCCGTGAGACGCGAGCGTGCCGAGTACATCGGCATGTTTGAGAACGGTGCTCATGGCGAGCGTTGCCGCGTGTGCATCCATCGAGAAAGCAAACGCGATCGCCACGACGACGAACGACATAAGCGACAGCTTGCGGGTGTGCATTTTTAGGTCTCCAACAGGGGCCGGGGGAGTGGTTAAGCGTGAGTCCATATCTTGCGGTTGAGCACGCCGCAGCTCAACGCTTTGCGTTTGTTTTCGCTTTGGATACAAACGCTTACGCGTGATTGCGCGCGCGCGGCGCGGGAAACTTGGGGCCATGCTAGAAACTGCCGACATCGCCCCCGTTCTCGAATCGAATGCCGATCCACGCCGCATTGCGCGCGCGCTCTACTGGCAGGGTTGGCGCGTTACGTCTATCGCGCGTCACCTGGAAATCAAGCGTGCAACGGTCGAGGCATGGAAGCAGCGCGACGAATGGGATAAGGCGACGCCGATCGAGCGCATCGAGTCGTCGTTAGAAACGCGCCTTGCAGTGCTGATTGCCAAACCAGAAAAAGACGGCCGCGACTTCAAAGAGGTCGATTTGCTCATGCGGCAGGTCGAGCGCATGGCGCGTGTCCACAAGTACGGCGAGACAGGCAGGGAGAGCGATCTAAACCCCGCCATCGAGGCGCGCAACACGGCGCCACGCAAGGCTAAGGCAGTACGCAACGAATTCAGCGACGAGCAGCGCGATAGGATCGTCGAGGCCTTCCGCGATTCGCTGTTCGATTATCAAAAGGTCTGGTATCGCCAGCGCGATCAGCGCACGCGCAATATCCTGAAATCGCGGCAGATCGGCGCGACGTGGTATTTCGCCCGTGAGGCATTGGTTGACGCCGTCGAGACGGGCCGAAATCAGATTTTTCTATCGGCCAGCAAGGCACAAGCGCATGTGTTCCGGCAGTACATGTGCCAGTTTGCGCGTGAGGCCGCAGACGTTGATTTGTCCGGTGAGCCGATCCTTTTGCCGAACGAGGCAATGCTTTACTTTCTCGGCACGAACGCCCGCACCGCGCAGAGTTATCACGGCAATTTCTATTTCGATGAGTATTTTTGGGTCGGTGGCTTTCGCAAGCTAAACAAGGTTGCATCGGGTATGGCGATGCATAGCAAGTGGAGAAAAACCTATACCTCCACGCCATCGAGCATGCAGCATGAGGCCTATTCCTTCTGGACTGGCGATCATTTCAACCGGGGCCGCGCCAAGGCCGACCATCTGCACCTTGACGTAACACACAAGGCACTTGCACGCGGCCGGCTTTGTGAGGATCGGCAATGGCGCCAGATCGTGACGGTCGAAGATGCCGTGGCCGCCGGTTGCAATCTGTTCGACCTTGACGAGCTGCGGCTTGAATACAGCCCCGAGGAATATCTAAACCTGTTGATGTGTCACTTCATTGATGACACTGCATCGATTTTCCCGCTCGCCGACTTACAGCGCTGCATGGTGGATTCGTGGGAGCTATGGGAAGACTTTAAGCCACTGGCGCCCCGGCCGTTCGGGCACAGGCCTGTATGGGTCGGGTACGACCCCGCGTTATCCGGCGATTCGGCCGGCTTGATCGTGGTGGCGCCTCCGGTGGTGCCGGGTGGCAAGTTTCGCGTGCTGCACAAGGAGCAATGGCGCGGCATGGACTTCGAAGCCCAGGCCGACGCAATCAGGCGCATCACACGTGATTTCAACGTGGAATACATGGCGATCGATACGACCGGCATCGGCCAGGGCGTGTACCAGCTCGTTCGCCAGTTCTACCCGAACGCGGTTGCGCTCAACTACTCGCCAGAGGTTAAGGGCCGGCTCGTACTCAAAGGCTTGTCGGTGATCGGTAAGGGCCGACTCGAATTCGATGCCGGGTGGACCGATCTCGCGCAATCCTTCATGGCTATCCGAAAGACCATGACTGCGAGCGGAAAGCAAGTCACCTATGAGGCGAGCCGCAGCGAGGAAACCGGACACGCGGACCTTGCATGGGCTTGCCTGCACGCGCTCGGCAATGAACCGCTAGAGGGCGTTACCGCCAACAACACAGGCTTTATGGAGTTCTCAAATTGAGCAAGCGCAGATACAACAAAACGCACGCCGCAGCGCCGGCGCCGGCCGCAGCACCGCCAGCGCGGGCCGAGGCCTTCACGTTTGGCGACCCGATGCCGGTTATGGATCGGGCCGAGATTCTGGATTACGTCGAGAGCTGGTCGGCCGGCGATTGGTTTGAGCCGCCGGTGTCGTTTGCCGGCCTGGCGAAGTCGTTTCGCGCCGGCGTTCATCACAGCTCGGCGATTTACTTCAAGCGCAATGTGCTGTCATCCACGTTTATCCCTCACAAGTTGCTCGCACGCGAGGAGTTCGACAAGTGGGCGCTTGATTTCATGGTGTTCGGCAATGGCTACCTTGAGAAGCAAAAGAGCCGCCTTGGTGGGACGCTCGCGCTGAAACGCGCACCGTCGAAATACCTGCGCCGCGCGACCGATTTGCAGCGCTTCTTTCAGGTCAACGGCATACAGGAAGGGCACGAATTCGCGGGCGATACCATCCATCACTTGATGGAACCGGATATCAATCAGGAAGTGTATGGCCTGCCCGAATATCTCGGCGCGCTGCACGCGGCATGGTTGAACGAGTCAGCGACGCTGTTTCGTCGTCGCTACTATGAGAACGGATCGCATGCCGGGTTCATCCTGTACATGACGGATGCAGCTCAGAGACAGGAGGACGTCGACGCGTTGCGCGAGGCGTTGAAAAACAGCAAGGGGCCGGGTAACTTCCGCAACCTGTTCATGTACGCGCCGCAGGGGAAAAAGGAAGGGATTCAGCTAATCCCGGTGTCCGAGGTCACGGCGAAAGATGAGTTCTTCAACATCAAGAATGTGACGCGCGACGACTTGCTCGCCGCGCATCGTGTCCCGCCGCAGCTTATCGGCGTGGTGCCGAGCAATACGGGCGGATTTGGCGCCGCAGATACAGCGGCCGAAGTATTCGGCGCCAACGAAATCGAACCGCTTCAGCGCCGTTTTACGCAGCTCAATGAGTGGATCGGCGACGAGGTCGTGCGCTTCAATCCCTACACCATCAAGCGGGCCGCCCAGTGATGGCCCGCCGGGCACGTTTTCCGGGCCTGTAGCGGGCCGGCACTGGCTCGACAGGGCGCCCGGGCGACGCCGCGCAGCCGCTGGCCGTATGGGTCGATAGCGGTCACGGTTGCCGTTGAATCGCAGTCCCCCTCCCCGCCTGCCCGCCGCTTGGGTGGCCGCTTTTGATGCAGTCGCCGGCATCCGGCCGAGCCGCGCCGCTGCGAGGGCACGCGGGCGATTTTGGGGCCGAAAGAGTGATGCGTTTTGCTGCACGCAACGACGGTTTCGTGCTCGGCTTCGAACGCGTGCCGTCCAGCTCTCGCCCGCGCGTTCGGCATGCCCACGGCGGGGCTGATTTCGAAATCGACGAAGAAAAAACATAACAACGTAACGTAGCCCGAAAATCGGCCGGAAACCCGCGCGGGTATTGGGTTCGGGGCGTTACAAAAAAACGTAACATCATGCAACGTAGAACGTAACGCTGCACACAACCAATTGATTTTAAAGGAATGTGGGTTTTTTCGATGTTACGTTTTTTCTATGTAATCTCGTTACGGTCTTGTTACCCTGTTGTTACGTTAATGTTACGTTTTTTTGGAAGCCTCAAATCCTTATGGGACAGGGCGCTTCGGGGTTTTGGGCCACGATGTTACGTTTTTTTCGGAGCAACGTGACTTTAAGAGGGCGGGGCTAGTTTCAGGCCATTTGGGGGCATCGAGCGTGGTCGAAGTCGCCGATCGGCGGCCGGCGCCGCCAACACTCTGGCAGGGCTGCCGGTGACCAAATTGGCAGATATCTGCTGAGGCAGATATCTGCATAGCTAAATAAATTCGCAAGAGAAACACATGGCAGATTTCTATTCACTCGCACTTCCGGTCAGTAGCCATAGTTTTCTTGACGGGCCATCCCCAATTCGACTCGATCCCAGCTCGCCGAAGCGGCTTCGCGAAGCGGTCGAGAAGCTTGCTTATTATTTCAAGCGTGAAATGCAGTTCGACCACGTGCAGTTTGAGGCTTCGGAAACGCCCACGTCGCTAGGCTTCGTGCCGTACGAGGCATATCTCTTCTTCGAACCGGCGTACGACCGTATAACTGAAGACCAGCCGGTGCCCAAACGTATCTTTGGGGCATGCTGTTTTCGTTTGCGTGAATGGTCGGATCACGAACCGACGTGGTCGCTCGATTGGGCCTGGATGCACCCCTTCTTTCGTCGGAGAGGGCATCTAAGGACGGCCTGGCAGATGTTTGAGCAGCGGTACGGGGAGGGACTTCATCTCGCGGCGCCTCTGTCACTTGAGATGAAAGCATTCCTTGATGCTACAAAATCGCTAGACACCCCATAAACATAAATCCGTAAGCTGATCAGAAATAGGGGGTTGGCTGTCCCGCCGCCCGCTGTGCAGTGAAATGAGCGGAGGCGATCGCTTGCTCAGGGTTTTGAATCGAAGAGTCGTAAGCTGATTTGAGCAAGTGATGCAGGTAGTTTGACCGGACCACGTGCGTCTGAATTGCGTTGCGTGTTTCGAATAGCGGTAGTCCGAAGCCAATGGCGCGAAACGTCGCCTTGTATCGGATTGTCCGCGTCTGCTTCGCGTAATCTAGGCTTGAATCAGTCAACATGCCGTAGTTGACCGAATTGATGAGTTCGAGCACGCGAGGTTCGTTGATGGCTGTCTGCTGCATCGGAACGATATGCGCATACATGCGGACGAGCGCGACGTCCTCATGTGCAAAGAGGATCAGCGTCCAAGAGCCTTGCCCTTGTCCGAACGCTAGGCTGGTTACCTCCACATGTTGACCCACGTTTTGCGGGTCCGAGAACGGAGGCGTGGCAAACTGCAAACCTTCCGAACTGAGGATCCATCGGACCAGTGCGGAGTTTGTGAGCTGATTCATTTTAGTGTGTGGTGATGGTTGGCGCCTCGTACGGAGACGATGGGATGCTAGTCCACCGGGCGATCCGATCAACATCATTGTGGTTGCCGGACATTGCTGACTTCAGCAGGTCAGGGCTGTTTGCTACGTCCCTGGCCGAAGGTGACACGAGCAGAACAGTAAATGCCTGCGAGTTAATAAACACATGGTACTCGTTGTGGGGTGCCGCTTGGATAGCGGCAGCTTCAGCATCTCGCTCCGATGTTAGTACCCGAAGCGCCGGCTCCCCGAAGAAGTCGACTAGTCTTAACAACTTGTCCATGGCTTGGCTTTGGAGAACCTCGCCAGATTCATACTTGTTAAAAGCTTTCGGACCACCGCCTAAGATTCGTCCTGCGTCTTTTTGCGTCAATTGAAGCTTGTCGCGGATCCGTGCAATGTCCTCGGCGTGGAGAAGTCCCAATTCCTCGCGAACCGCATCGCGCTTCGAAGCGTATGCTTGCCTGAGCGCTGATTCGTTGTGCTGTTCTTGCGCGGAAGTGAACCACTTCTCTCCACAGTTGGAACATTTGGATATTTTCAGTCCTTCGATGTCTAGTGTCAGACCGCGGAACTCCTGCGTGTCGCTGTAGGTGATCTCGGACGCAGCTAGCCCTCCGCATCGCGGGCATGACTCACGTGAATCCGTGCGGCGTAATCTACGCGTGTTCATTTCATTCCAGAAAAGTGAAGCGTTACAAGTCCGGCGAATTCGCCGTTCTCGTCACAGACAAGTGCAAGTTTAAGGGAGAAGGATATGCAGTCCTTGTTCGGCCTGGCTCGCCTGCAGTGATCTTCCTCGTCCCAATGAATCTCATACTGGTCCGCGTCAACATACTCAATGCCGGGGAGATTATGAACAGCACAACTGGGTACAGTTTTCTGCCAATCGTCAGTAGTAAGAGAACAAAGCAACTCTTTCAGTTCGTCGTCACCCCAGTCCAGCTTTTCCAGTGTCTTCCATGCGTGGCCGGGCCACTGCCTTCCGTCACGCTCGTTCAGAAAGTCCCACTGGTCTGCAAGAGTCAATTGTTGCAATAGGGCCAGATCATGGAGGGGCTGTGCCATTTTACTATCTTGTCACCATTATGGTGACTCCGGTGAAAGTTTCAAGACTCAGCCGCCGTTCGGCAGCGAAACATTTTTAAGAGAATTCTTAATTGGCGCGGTTGTTGCCTTGGTTGCTCAGAGGCCGGCGTAGCTTTGAGCTAGGTTCGTCGTGCGACCATCGCTACAAATAATGAAAGTACTGCTGTATCAAAGGGGGACGCGTCCGCAGTCAGCGTGACCTTGAACCTTCCCCAATCGTAAATGATACGAGGGATCAGGGGTAGTGATTGGGGCGCTAGTTCTTTGAGGGATTTTCGCGTGCTACAGATTTGCTATAGCAGCAAGCGGAGGTCTTATCTGGCGGGCCTTGCGCTTGTCATTCCACCCCCTGAACTACGGGGTAGCTCGCAGGATATCAAGGTAATCCGCCCATCGCTGCATAAGATCGCGGCGCTCGGCTAGCCATTGCGTCCGGTTGTAGGCCCTGCCCAGACTGTCGCGAACCTCGTGCGCGAGTTGCATTTCGACGATTTCCGCTGGCACATTCAGAACCTCAACAGCCAAAGTGCGTGCCGTCGCGCGCCACCCGTGCGGCACCGCGGTATCGGCGTCGATACCCATACGTTTGAACGCGGCACTAAGCGCCATGTCACTCATAGGCCGTCTATTGCCGCGTGCGCTCGGAAACACGTACTGTCCCCGGCCGGTGAGTAATTTGATGTCACTCAAGATATCGACCGCCTGCGTGGAAAGCGGGACTAGGTGAGAGACGCCGTTCACCTTGCCATCCTTTCTGCGTTTCATCCGGGCTGGCGGGATTGTCCACATTCCGCTGTCGAGGTCGAACTCTGCCCATTCAGCGTGACGTAGCTCGCCGGGTCGCTGGAAGACCAATGGCGCCAGCTTCAGAGCTGCCGCGACCACGGCCGTGCCGGTGTAGCTATAGCTCGCCCGAAGCAGACCGCCGAGCTGGGAGGGCACCGTCACCGCCGCGTGGTGTTTGGTCGACGCCGGCGGGATCGCTCCGCGTAGATCGGCGGCCACGTCCCTCTGCGCTCGGCCTGTCGCGATCGCATATCGCATGACCTGTCCAACCAGGGACCGGACCCGGTGTGCCGTTTCGATCGTACCTTTGCGTTCTATGCGTTGCAGGGCGTCGAGAATTTCCGGCGGCTCGATCGTTGCGATCGGCTTTCCGCCGACGTGGGGAAACATGTGCATCTCAAGCCGACGAAGGTTACGCGCAGCGTGCGATTCCGAAAGGTCCGCAGAGAATTTCTGGTGCCATTCACGGGCGACAGCTTCGAACGAGTTCGCGGCATTGGTTGCCTGTGAACGTTTCTCGGCCTTTCTCGCTTCTCCCGGGTCGACGCCGTTGGACAACTGTTTCTTCGCTGCTTCGCGCTTCTCCCTGGCTTCCTTGAGGCTGACTGATGGGTACACGCCCAGCGCGAGAAGCTTTTCCTTTCCGCCGTACCTGTATTTGAGGCGCCAGTAACGCGAGCCGTTAGACCGGATCTCTAAATACATGCCGGCGCCGTCGGCGAGTCTGTACGTTGATTCGCGCGGCGCGCTTCTACGGATTTCGGCGTCTGAGAGTGGCATTGCCCGTCAATTCCCGTCTTTGGCAGTGTTGGGGGTACATAGGTTTGGGGGTATCCGATGTACCTCCAAAAGTACCCCCGAATACCCCCGGATTACGCCGGACGATTATAGACGAGTCAGGAAAAGAAAAACCCCGCAGACCTAACATCTACGGGGTTCCTGGGACATCCTGAGTTGGCTCAGGATCATGTGTTGGTGGAGGCGGCGGGAATCGAACCCGCGTCCAGAAGCACTCTACGACCAGTTCTACATGTTTAGTTCTGTCATTTGATTTAACCGTAGTGACGCGGACGAACACGCTGCACTACGGCGATTCACTAGATTTTCGACCCGGATGTCGTGACGCCACCAAGGCTTAACTGACGTATATGACCTCTGGCGGTATTGCTACCGGTCTTGCGACACTAGCCCGTCAGTGAACTAGGCAGAGGACGGCGGCCCTTAGGCTGCCAGTGCGAACGTATCGTCGTTTGCAGTTACGTTTTTCCCATTGATTAACGAGGTGACGGGTCCTCGACATGCCCTAGCCGCTTCGCAACCCCTGTCGAAACCAGGTCGCCCCCGCGGTTCGTTGCCCAAACTTCTGGGCCGAAATAGATTTTACAATAGTTTGACGGCTGCGTCTTTGCTGATTACCTGACCGAATGCGCGTTGCGTTGCAGCGGCGACGCGCCAGACGAGGCTCAGCCGATTTCGCGCAGCAGCTTCTGCAATTCAGCCGGCGATTTCACAACGTGCTGCGCGTGCCATTGCGTCGGCGGGATATCATTGCCACAGTAGCCGTACGCGGCCGCCACCGTCTTCATGCCGGCCGCGAAACCCGCTTGCACATCGCGCAGGTCGTCGCCGACGTAGACAATACGTTCCGGCGCCAGATCCAGTTCGCGGGCGGCGTATAGCAATGGCGCCGGATGCGGCTTCGAATGCGGTGTCGTATCGCCGCTGACCACGCAGCCCGCGCGCGCATCGAGGTCGAGTTGCGCCACCAGCGGGTCGGTCAGCCGCGCCACCTTGTTGGTCACGATGCCCCAGCGCACACCGCGTGCGTCGAGTTCGTCGAGTAATTCGGGGATTCCGGGAAACAGGGTGGTCTCGATGCATAAGTCCGCTTCGTAATTGGCGAGGAACTCCTCGCGCATCGACGTGAACTCATGGTTGTCAGGGCCGATGCCGAAGGCGCCGCCGATCAGTCCGCGCGCACCCGCGGACGCGAGCGGGCGCAGGTCTTCGAGCGGCACCATGTCGAGGCCGCGGTCGTGGCGCATTTTGTTGACGGCGGCGGCGAGATCGGGCGCGGTGTCGGCCAGGGTGCCGTCAAGGTCGAACAGCACAGCCTCACAAAGACTGAGCGCGGTGTCGTCGTCTACGCGTTGGGGCAGGGGCGTGGGATCGCTCATTGATTGGACAGAGGTCGGGGCGGATCAGGCGTCGCGACGGCAGGCGAGCATGTAGTTCACGCTCGTATCGTCGGACAGCGCGAAATGCTTGCTGAGCGGGTTGTACACGATACCTTTGATGTCGGCCGTGCGCAGGTCCGCGACGCGCACGAAGCTCGCCAATTCCGACGGACGGATGAAGCGCGCGTAGTCGTGGGTGCCTTTAGGCAGCATCCGCGCGATGTATTCGGCACCGATCACGGCGAACAGGTACGACTTCACGTTGCGGTTCAGCGTAGAGAAAAACACCCAGCCACCGGGTTTCACCAACGTCTTGCAGGCAGCGACGATGGCGGCCGGTTCAGGCACGTGCTCGAGCATTTCCATGCAGGTTACGACGTCGTACGTGCCGGGTTCGCGGGCGGCGAGTGCTTCCGCCGCGATTTCTTCGTAATTAACAGTTACACCGCTTTCAAGGCTGTGAAGATCCGCCACGCCGAGCGCCTGGCTCGACAGGTCGATTCCCTTCACATGCGCGCCCAGTCCCGCCATTGACTCCGACAGAATGCCGCCGCCGCAGCCGATATCCAGAACACGTTTGCCGGCCAGATGCGCGTGTGCGTCGATCCAGGCAAGGCGGATCGGATTGAGTTCATGCAGCGGCTTGAATTCGGCGTTGGGGTCCCACCAGCGATGCGCGAGATCGCTAAATTTCTGCAGTTCGTGGGGATCAGCGTTGGTCATGGGGAAGCTGCCTCGATGAGAGCGGTGAGTGGGCGCTCGAGGATAAACCCTGAGTATATAGGCCGGCGGACGGGGCCGCAAAATGCCGCGCTGCGCAGCCGGTTAGCGCGTCTGATTCCATTGCGCTGCGCTTTTCGCCGAGTGAAGCAAGCTCGGCTCGTGCAGCGCAAAGAACAGCGGCATAAAAAAAGCCCCGCCGAAGCGGGGCTTTGATACTTCGGTAATTTGTAGCTTACTGCTTCGAAGTACCGACAACTTCGACTTCCACGCGACGATCCGGTGCGAGGCAGGCAACGAGTTGCTTGTGGTTCTTCTGGTTGCAGCCGGTCGTGACCGGGTTGCGCTTGCCCTTGCCTTCCGTGTAGATACGGTTGGCTTCGATGCCCTTGCTCACCAGGTACGACTTCACAGCTTGAGCACGGCGCAGCGACAGACGGTCGTTGTACTTGTCCGAACCGATGCGGTCCGTGTAACCCGTTGCAACGATAACTTCCAGGTTCAGGCCTTGGACCTTCGACGCGAGATCGTTCAGCTTTTCCTTGCCAGCCGGCTTCAGGATAGCCTTGTCGAAGTCGAACAGGGCGTCAGCTTGATACGTGATCTTTTGGCTCGTGATAGCAGCCGGTGCAGGTGCGACCGGAGCCGGCGGCGTCGGAGCCTGGGCAACCAGGGCGCCATCGCACTTAGCGTTGGCCGTTGCCGGCGTCCAGAATGCATCGCGCCAGCAAAGCTCGTTCGTGCCGTTCATCCACACGTATTCGCCGGTACCATTCACCCAGTTGTCGTTCGTAGCTTGTCGCGACGCCGGCACCGATTGCGCCATGGCGGATGCAGCCATAACTGCGGTAGCTGCAATGAACGCGAGCTTTGAAAGTTTATTCATATTTCTCCTCTCGAAATTGAGATTACCGCAGGTTTACTGCGAGCCTGTTGACGAAGACAAGTCATACATTGCTCGAAGTATAACATTGGTGCGGAACAAAAAACGGGCTGTGTAGACTTCGAGCAGTGTCTAACTCTTTGTGCGTTGGCATTTTGCCATATCGTTCCCTTCCAACGATAAAAAAATCTGCCCCCGATCAAATCGCCTTCCAATTGTGGTGCATGCGCAACAGAAGCAATCCCCGGAAGGCACCGCCAGTCATGGCTGAGCGGCGGATTGCCCTATGCACAAATCGAGCCTGCCCGGTTCGATAGCGGGGCGCGCAGGTGCCTTTCGTGCGCGCCTGCTAATAGGTATACGTACCCTCGTCGGGGGCGGATGTGCGGCATGTTAGAATCGCGTGATGCGTTGCGCCCGCAATGGCCTGCAATGCTTACGCGAAGGCGCGGTTTCCCGTCGCCTTGGCACGTAAAAGATACGGATAATGGATCAATTCGCCAAAGAGACTCTGCCAATCTCCCTAGAGGAGGAAATGCGCCGTTCGTATCTCGATTACGCGATGAGCGTGATTGTGGGGCGTGCGCTTCCTGATGTTCGCGATGGCCTGAAGCCGGTGCACCGGCGCGTGCTGTACGCGATGCACGAACTGAACAACGACTGGAACCGGGCTTACAAGAAGTCGGCGCGTATTGTCGGCGACGTCATCGGTAAATATCACCCGCACGGCGACACGGCTGTCTATGACACGATTGTCCGGATGGCGCAGTATTTCTCGCTGCGCTACATGCTGGTGGACGGTCAGGGCAACTTCGGCTCGGTCGACGGCGACAACGCCGCGGCCATGCGGTACACCGAAATCCGCATGGCGAAGATCGGCCACGAACTGCTGGCCGATATCGACAAGGAAACGGTCGACTTCACGCCGAACTACGACGGCAGCGAAAACGAGCCGGCCATTCTGCCGGCGCGCATTCCCAATCTGCTGATCAATGGCTCGTCCGGTATTGCGGTCGGCATGGCGACCAATATCCCACCGCACAATCTCAATGAGGTTGTCGACGCGTGTCAGCATCTGCTGAAAAACCCGGAAGCAACGATCGACGAATTGATCGAGATCGTCCCGGCGCCCGACTTCCCGACCGCCGGCATCATCTACGGCGTGGCCGGCGTGCGCGACGGCTATCGCACCGGCCGTGGCCGCGTGGTGATGCGCGCGCTCACGCATTTCGAGGAAATCGACCGCGGCCAGCGCATGGCGATCATCGTCGACGAACTGCCGTATCAGGTAAACAAACGCTCGCTTCTGGAGCGTATCGCCGAGCTGGTCAACGAGAAGAAGCTCGAAGGCATCTCCGATATCCGCGACGAATCCGACAAGAGCGGCATGCGCGTCGTGATCGAGCTGAAGCGCGGCGAAGTGCCCGAGGTCATCCTCAACAATCTATATAAGGCAACCCAGCTTCAGGACACGTTCGGCATGAACATGGTCGCGCTCGTCGACGGCCAGCCGAAACTGCTGAACCTGAAGGAGATGCTGACCTGCTTCCTGTCGCATCGCCGGGAAGTGCTGACGCGGCGCACTGTATACGAACTGCGCAAGGCGCGTGAACGCGGCCATGTGCTCGAAGGTCTGGCGGTCGCGCTCGCGAACATCGACGAGTTCATCGCGATCATCAAGGCCGCGCCGACTCCGCCGATCGCCAAGCAGGAATTGATGGCGCGTCCGTGGGATTCGTCGCTGGTGCGAGAAATGTTGTCGCGTGCCGAGACGGAAAACGCGTCGGCCGGCGGTCGTGAGGCGTATCGCCCTGACGGATTGAATCCGGCGTTCGGCATGCAATCCGACGGCCTCTACCGCTTGTCCGACACCCAGGCTCAGGAAATCCTGCAGATGCGTCTGCAGCGCCTGACCGGTCTGGAGCAGGACAAGATCATCGGCGAGTACCGCGAAGTGATGGCGCAGATCGCCGACCTGCTGGACATCCTGGCTCGCCCGGAGCGCATTACGGCGATCATCGTCGACGAACTCACGTCGATCAAGGCCGAATTCGGCGACGCGCGCCGCTCGAAGATCGAGTTGAACGCGACCGAACTGAACACTGAAGACCTGATCACGCCGCAAGAAATGGTCGTGACCATGTCGCATGCCGGTTACGTGAAATCGCAGCCGTTATCCGAATATCGCGCGCAAAAGCGCGGCGGTCGCGGCAAACAGGCGACTTCCATGAAGGAAGACGACTGGATCGACACGCTCTTCATCGCGAACACGCACGATCACATTCTGTGCTTCTCAAACCGCGGCCGCGTGTATTGGGTCAAGGTTTATGAAGTGCCGCAAGGTTCGCGGAACTCTCGCGGCCGGCCGATCGTCAATATGTTCCCGTTGCAGGAAGGCGAGAAGATCACGGTCGTGCTGCCGGTCAAGGAATTCTCGGCCGACAAGTTCGTCTTCATGGCAACCGCGTTAGGAACCGTAAAGAAGACGCCGCTGGAAGCCTTCAGCCGGCCGCTGCGCAAGGGTATTATTGCGGTCGGTCTGGATGACGGCGACTACTTGATCGGCGCTGCCATCACCGACGGCGAGCACGACGTGATGCTGTTCTCGGATTCGGGCAAGGCGGTGCGTTTCGACGAGAACGACGTGCGTCCGATGGGCCGTGAGGCGCGTGGTGTGCGCGGCATGCAGCTCGAAGACGGTCAGAACGTGATCGCGCTGCTGGTGGCCGGCGACGAGCAGCAGTCGGTGCTCACCGCAACCGAAAACGGCTTCGGCAAGCGCACCCCGATCATCGAGTACACCCGTCACGGGCGTGGTACGAAGGGGATGATCGCGATCCAGACATCGGAGCGTAACGGCAAAGTGGTCGCCGCCACGCTGGTGGATCCGGAAGCGCAGATCATGCTGATTACCAATACGGGCGTGCTGATTCGCACGCGCGTGTCGGAAATTCGAGAAATGGGGCGTGCAACCCAAGGTGTTACACTCATCAGCCTTGACGAAGGGACCAAGCTTTCAGGTCTGCAACAGGTTGCTGAGGCGGAAGCGGATGTGGATGCGGAAGGTGACGCCGAAGGTCCCGCTGAAGGCGACAGCAGTGGTGAAGGCGGTGGTGCGGCCTGATCCGCGTCGGCGGTTCTCAGTCTCAGTTATTGGGTGAAAGCTGTGTAGGGAGAATGGTGTATCGGGCCGATACGCACCTCGCGCAGCTGGCATTTCAAGTTAATTTCTCTTAGGGAGTAATGATGCAAAAACGATTCAAACAACTGATGTTGCTGGCTGCTATCGTGCCGACCTTTGCTATGGCTCAAGCGCTTCAAAGCCAGGCTCCGGCGGCTCCGGCTGCTGCCGCAGCACCGGTTGATCCGGCCAAGCAGGCTGCTATCAAGGACCTGCTGGACGCAATCGACGCACAGAAGCTCGTCGGCGCCATCGGCAACAGCGCGCAAATGCAAGCCAAGCAACTGGTTCCGGCCATCCTGTCGGACGCCCTGAGCGAAAACAAGACGCTGACGGACAAGCAGAAACAGGCTTCCGTCCCGGCGCTGCAAAAGAATGCAGTGCCGAAGCTGGTTGACGGTGCGGGTCAGGTGTTCGCAACGGACGGTTTCCGTCAAGACGCCATGCAAGCTCAGTACGACGCTTACGCGAAGTACTACAGCACGTCGGAAATCAAGGATCTGACCACGTTCTACAAGAGCCCGACTGGCCGCAAGTTCATCCAGGTCCAGGACCAGGTTGGCCGCGACGTCGTGAACGGCTTGATGCAGAAGTACATGCCGCAATCGATCAAGGCAACGCGCGACCAGGCCGACAAGGAAGTCGCATCGGTCAAGCCGGGTAAGTAAGCTTAGGTCGAAAGGCTGCGCTGACGTCGCGCCAGCCGCCGGTCGGTACGCTTTACGGCGTCCGGGTTTGGCGGGTTGGCGGCGACAATGCGATAATGGCCGTTTGCGCACACGCGCGGACGGCCATTTTCTTTTTGGGCGCGAAATCGCCGTCAAACTTGCGTCGTCAAATTCGCGTTGCCAGCTTTGCGACGTTGGGCTTCGCGGTTGGCAACTTCACAGATTTATACGCGATTTACGTTTTTCGCGCCTGCTTCCGGGGACCCTACGATGCGCGTCTTTAATTTCTCCGCCGGCCCTGCGGCCATGCCAGAAGAAGTGCTGCGCCAGGCGGCCGACGAGATGCTCGATTGGCAAGGCAGCGGCATGAGCGTGATGGAAATGAGCCATCGCGGTAAAGAGTTCATGTCGATCCACGAGGAAGCGCTCGTCGATTTGCGCGAGTTGCTCGCGGTGCCGGCCAGCCACCGCATCCTGTTCCTGCAAGGCGGTGGTCTGGGCGAAAACGCGATCGTCCCGATGAATCTGCTCGGCGCGAAAGCGCGCGCGGACTTCGTCGTGACGGGTTCGTGGTCGCAGAAATCGTTCAAGGAAGCGCAAAAGTACGGCACCGTGCATCTGGCGGCGAGCGGCCAGACGGCGGACGGCTTCACGCGCGCGCCGGCACGCTCCGAATGGCAACTGTCGGACGATCCGGCTTACGTGCATCTGTGTACCAACGAGACGATCCACGGCGTCGAGACTTTCGAAATCCCCGATATGGGCGATATTCCGCTGGTCGCGGACGTGTCGTCGCACATCCTGTCTCGCCCGATGGACATCGCCAAATACGGCGTGCTGTACGGCGGCGCGCAGAAGAACATCGGCATGGCGGGCGTGACGGTCGTGATCGTGCGCGAAGACATGCTGGATCGCGCGCAAGCGATCTGCCCGTCGGCGTTCGAGTGGAAAACCGTCGCCGAGAACAATTCGATGTACAACACGCCGCCCACCTACGCGATCTACATCGCCGGGCTGGTGTTCAAGTGGTTGAAGAGGCAGGGCGGCCTTGCCGCGATGGAAGCGCGCAACCTCGAAAAGTCGAAGCTGTTGTACGACGCGATCGACTCGAGCAGCTTCTATCTGAACAAGGTCGAACGTGGCTCGCGCTCGCGGATGAACGTACCGTTTTTCCTCGCCGACGAATCGCGCAATGAAGATTTCCTGGCCGGCGCGAAAGCGCGGGGAATGGTGCAGCTAAAGGGCCACAAGTCCGTCGGCGGCATGCGGGCATCGCTTTATAACGCCGTCCCGCTCGAAGGCGTCAAAGCGCTTGTCGAATACATGAAGGAATTCGAACAGCGCAGCGCCTGACTGTGTCAGGCATTCAGGCGCGCGCATCCTTTCCCGCAAGTTACCCGGCAGGGCCGTTTTCACGCATGGACGACGAACTCAATACCCGACTCAAACCGCTCCGCGAACGCATCGACGCGCTCGATGCGCAGTTGATCGCGCTGCTCAATCAACGGGCGGCGGTCGCGCTCGAAGTGGGCGAGGTCAAGAAGCATTTCAACGCGCCGGTGTTCCGCCCCGAGCGCGAACAGCAGGTGATCGCGCGCTTGCAGGACATGAGCGAAGGGCCGCTCGCGAGCGAACATATCAGCGCGATCTGGCGCGAGATCATGGCCGCGAGCCGCGCACTGGAAAAGACTATCAAGGCTGCGTATCTCGGCCCGGTCGGCACCTATACCGAACAGGCGATGCACGAGTACTTCGGTCAGTCGATCGAAGGCCTGCCATGCCCGTCGATCGACGAAGTATTTCGCTCGGTCGAGGCGGGCGCCGCTGAATTTGGCGTCGTGCCGGTCGAGAATTCGACCGAAGGCGCGGTGTCGCGCACGCTCGATCTGCTGCTGCAAACGCAGCTCACGATCGGCGGCGAACTGGCTTTGCCGATTCACCACAACCTGTTGACGCTGAACGGCGGCCTCACCGGCGTGACGCGCGTGTGTGCGCATGCGCAGGCGCTCGCCCAATGCCAGCGCTGGCTTTCCATGAACGCGCCGCATCTGGAACGCCAGGCGGTGTCGAGCAACGCGGAGGCGGCACGGATGGCGGCGGACGATCCGACGGTCGCCGCGATCGCCGGCGATCGCGCCGCGACGCACTACGGTTTGCAGGTCGCCTACGCGCTGATCCAGGACGATCCGCACAACCGCACCCGCTTCGTGATGATCGGCAAGGAGCGCACCGGCGCAAGCGGACACGACCAGACGTCGCTGATCGTTTCAGTGGCGAACGAACCCGGCGCGGTATTCAAGCTGCTCGAGCCGCTTGCGCGCCACAGCGTATCGATGACCCGTTTCGAATCGCGTCCGGCGCGCGTCGGCACGTGGGAGTACTACTTCTACATCGACGTCGAAGGTCATCGCGACGATCCGGCGGTTGCCGCCGCGCTCGCCGAACTCGGCCAGAAGGCCGCGTTCCTGAAGATACTCGGCTCGTATCCGCGCGCCCGCTAATGCCTTGCCGATGGCATTCGAGTGCGTCGGCTGCACATTCATTGACTAATAGTCGTTCGGAGATTTCATGACAACGTCCTTCGGCCCTTCCTATGTGCGCGCGATTGCGCCCTATATCGCCGGCAAACCGATTTCGGAAGTGGCCCGCGAGTTCGGCCTCGACGAAGCGACCATCGTGAAGCTGGCGTCGAATGAAAATCCGCTCGGCATGCCGCAGTCGGCGCAGCGCGCCATGGCGCAAGCCGCCAGCGAACTCGGCCGCTATCCGGACGCCAATGCGTTCGAGCTGAAGGCAGCGTTGAGCGCGCGCTACGGCGTGCCGTCCGAGTGGGTCACGCTCGGCAACGGCAGCAACGACATCCTCGAAATTGCGGCGCACGCGTTTGTAGAGAAGGACCAGTCGATCGTCTATTCGCAGTATTCGTTCGCTGTGTACGCACTGGCCACGCAAGGCGTCGGGGCGCGCGCGATCGTTGTGCCGGCCCTCAGGTACGGTCACGATCTCGACGCAATGCTCGCTGCGATCACCGGCGACACGCGCCTCGTTTTCGTCGCGAACCCGAACAACCCGACCGGCACGTTCATCGAAGGCGCGAAGCTCGAAGCGTTTCTGGACAAAGTGCCGCGTAACGTGGTCGTCGTGCTTGACGAGGCGTACACCGAATATCTGCCGGAAGAAAAGCGCTACGACTCGATCGCGTGGGTGCGCCGTTATCCGAATCTGCTGGTGTCGCGCACGTTCTCGAAGGCGTTTGGTCTGGCCGGCTTGCGCGTTGGTTTCGCGATCGCGCAGCCCGAGTTGACCGATCTGCTTAACCGTCTGCGTCAGCCGTTCAACGTCAACACGCTGGCGCAAGCCGCGGCGATCGCGGCGCTAAACGACAAGGCGTTTCTGGAAAAGAGCGCGGCGTTGAACGCGCAGGGCTATCGCCGTCTGACCGAGGCGTTCGACAAGCTCGGTCTCGAGTATGTGCCGTCGGACGGCAACTTCGTGCTGTTGCGCGTCGGCAACGACGACGCAGCCGGCAGCCGCGTGAACCTCGAATTGTTGAAGCAGGGTGTGATTGTGCGTCCGGTCGGCAATTACGGTTTGCCGCAATGGCTGCGTATCACGATCGGCCTGCCGGAAGAAAACGAAGCGTTCCTCGCGGCGCTTGAAAAAACGCTCGCCACCGCGTAAGCGGTAGTTCTTGACCCGCGCGCTTCACTACCTGAAAGGCGCGCTTTTTCTGTGACCGATGTGGCCGCGTTCTCTTTTAACAAACTGGTGATTTTCGGTGTCGGCCTGATCGGCGGATCGCTTGCGCGCGCATTGCGCGAGCGGGGCGAAGCCGAAGGCGTGCGCACGGTAATCGGTGTCGGACGTTCGTCCGCGTCGACGGCGCGCGCTCTGGAGCTGGGCGTGATCGACGGAACCGCGGCGCTGAATGACGCCGCCGCGTTGCGCGAAGCATTGTCCGGCGCGGACTTCGTGATGCTTGCCGCGCCCGTCGCGCAGACTCAGCCTCTGCTCGAACGCATCGCGCCGTTTCTCGACCCTGACACGATCGTCACCGATGCCGGCAGCACCAAGTCCGACGTGGTGGCAGCCGCCCGAGCGGCGCTCGGTGCGCGCATCGGCCAGTTTGTGCCGGGGCATCCGATCGCCGGACGCGAGTCGAGCGGTGTGGATGCCGCCTTGCCCGATCTGTATGTGAACCGCAACGTTGTGCTGTGCGCGCTGCCGGAGAATCCGGCCGAAGCCGTCGCGCGTGTCGCCGCCATGTGGCGCGCCACCGGCGCCGCCGTTCACGAGATGACGCCGGAGCAGCATGACCGCGTGTTCGCGTCGGTCAGCCATCTGCCGCACGTGCTGTCGTTCGCGCTGGTCGAGCAGATTCTCAATTCGCCCGACGCCGCGCTGAAATTCGCCTTTGCTGCCGGCGGTTTCCGCGACTTCACGCGCATTGCCGCGTCGAGTCCGGAAATGTGGCGCGACGTGTGCGTCGCGAATCGCGTCGCGTTGCTCGACGAGCTCGATGCCTACACGGCGGTGCTCGCGCGCTTGCGCACGGCGATCGAGGCCGCCGACGGCGCCGCGCTCGAAGCCGTGTTCGCGCGCTCGCGGGTCGCGCGCACCGAATGGCAGGACCAGCGAGGCGCAGCGGTTGCGCCCAGCGACGCATCGAAATAACCGGAAACTGGACTCAATCATGGAATTTCTCGATCTCGGACCGTTTTCCCGCGCGTCCGGCACGGTTCGTCTGCCAGGCTCGAAGAGCATTTCGAACCGGGTGCTGCTGCTTGCAGCGCTCGCCGAAGGCGAAACGACCATCACGAACCTGCTCGATTCGGACGACACGCGCGTCATGCTCGACGCGCTCGAAAAGCTCGGTGTGCGTCTGAAGCGCGACGGCGACACCTGCGTCGTCACCGGCACGCGCGGCGCGTTTACCGCTCGCACCGCCGATCTGTTCCTCGGCAATGCGGGCACGGCGGTGCGTCCGCTCACGGCGGCGCTCGCGGTCAATGGCGGCGACTATCGCATTCACGGCGTGCCGCGCATGCACGAGCGGCCGATCGGCGATCTGGTCGACGGTTTGCGGCAGATCGGCGCGAGGATCGACTACGAAGCGAATGAAGGTTATCCGCCGCTGCGGATTCGCCCGGGGCAGATTTCCGCCGACGCGCCGATCCGCGTGCGCGGCGACGTGTCGAGCCAGTTCCTCACGTCGCTGCTGATGACACTGCCGCTGTTGCGCACCGAAAGCGGTGTCACGACCGTGCAGGTTGACGGCGAACTGATCTCGAAGCCGTACATCGAGATCACGATCAAGCTGATGGCGCGCTTCGGCATCAAGGTCGAACGCCACGGCTGGCACCAGTTCGTCGTGCCGGCGGGACAGCGCTATCAGTCGCCGGGCACGATCATGGTGGAAGGCGATGCGTCGTCGGCGTCGTACTTTCTCGCGGCGGGTGCGCTCGGCGGCGGACCGCTGCGGGTGGAGGGCGTCGGCCGGGCCAGCATTCAGGGCGATGTCGGCTTTGCCGATGCGTTGATCAGGATGGGCGCGAACCTGCAGATGGGCGACGACTGGATCGAAGTGCGCGGCGTCGGCCACGACCACGGCAAGCTCGAGCCGATCGACATGGACTTCAACCTGATTCCCGACGCGGCGATGACGATCGCCGTCGCCGCGCTGTTCGCCGACGGCACCACCACGCTGCGCAACATCGCCAGCTGGCGAGTGAAGGAAACCGACCGGATCGCGGCGATGGCGACCGAACTGCGCAAGGTCGGCGCCAAAGTGGAGGAGGGCGAGGATTACCTCGTCGTCACGCCGCCGGAAAAACTGATCCCGAACGCCTCGATCGACACCTACGACGATCACCGCATGGCGATGTGCTTCTCGCTGGTGAGCCTCGGCGGCGTGCCGATCCGGATCAACGATCCGAAGTGCGTCGGCAAGACGTTCCCTGACTATTTCGAGCGCTTCACCGCGCTCGCCCAACCCTGATTCGACCCCAAATCGACTGACGTGCGACTTTTTCGATGAAACCGACCCGTCCCTTTCACCAGACGCCCATCATTACGATCGACGGCCCAAGTGCCTCCGGCAAGGGTACGGTGGCCGCGCTGGTTGCCGCGAGCCTCGGCTTTCACTTGCTGGATAGCGGCGCGCTGTACCGGCTCGCCGCGCTAGCGAGCATGCGCTACAACATTGCGCCGGACGATGCCGAGGCGCTTGCAAAACTGATCGACGACCTGCACATCACGTTTCGCGAGGGCCTGGCGCAGCTCGACGGCGTCGATGTATCCGCCGAGATTCGCGCGGAGGAAGTCGGCAGCCGGGCCTCGGCGATCGCCGTGCACGCCCCCGTGCGCGCCGCGCTGGTGGCGCGTCAGCGGGCTTTTCGCAAGGAGCCGGGGCTGGTCGCCGACGGCCGCGACATGGGCACGGTGATCTTCCAGGATGCCGTGCTGAAGGTGTTCTTGACCGCCAGCGTGGAGGCTCGCGCCGCACGCCGGCATAAGCAATTGATCCAAAAAGGATTTTCTGCTAATATAGATGACTTGCTCCGGGATTTGCGTGAGCGCGACGAGCGTGACAGTCAGCGCGCAGCCGCACCGCTCAAGCCCGCAGCGGATGCAAAGCTGCTTGATACCTCGGCATTGTCGGTCGACCAGGCGGTCGAACAGGTGGTGCAATGGTATGAAGCTTTAGTTTCGCGTGCCTGATGAATGTACGAGTTGCGCATCAACATCGGGCGCGGTAGAAGTGGTGTTGTCAGTAGGTGCTCCGCGATTGTCGTGGAGCGTGTATTAACCCTTTAACCCCGCGTGGCATTCGCACTCTTGGCCGATGCTGACCGTCCGGCCAGCCGGGCACCGCGAGAACCATGCAAATTTTGATTTTTATGTCCGACCTGCAAACCTCTACCCCGAATACCGAATCTTTTGCGGCTCTGTTCGAAGAGTCGCTGACCAAGCAAGACATGCGCGCCGGCGAAGTGATCTCCGCCGAAGTCGTGCGTGTTGACCACAACTTCGTGGTCGTCAACGCTGGTCTCAAGTCCGAAGCCTACATCCCGCTCGAAGAGTTCCTGAACGACGCGGGCGAGGTAGAAGTGCAGGCGGGCGACTTCGTTTCCGTCGCGATCGACGCGCTGGAAAACGGCTATGGCGACACGATCCTGTCGCGCGACAAGGCGAAGCGTCTGGCTTCGTGGCTGTCGCTGGAAAAAGCTCTCGACAACAACGAACTCGTGACCGGCACGATCACGGGCAAGGTCAAGGGCGGCATGACCGTCATGGTCAACGGCATCCGCGCATTCCTGCCGGGCTCGCTGGTTGATACGCGTCCGGTCAAGGACACGACCCCGTACGAAGGCAAGACGCTGGAATTCCGCGTCATCAAGCTCGACCGCAAGCGCAACAACGTCGTGCTGTCGCGCCGTGCCGTGATCGAAGCGACCCAGGGCGAAGAGCGCGCAAAGCTGCTCGAAACGCTGAAGGAAGGCGCGATCGTGGAAGGCGTGGTCAAGAACATCACCGACTACGGCGCGTTCGTGGACCTCGGCGGTATCGACGGCCTGCTGCACATCACGGATATCGCATGGCGTCGTGTGCGTCACCCGAGCGAAGTGCTGTCGGTTGGCCAGGAAGTCACCGCGAAGATCCTCAAGTTCGATCAAGAGAAGAACCGCGTTTCGCTGGGTATCAAGCAACTGGGCGACGATCCGTGGGAAGGCATCTCGCGCCGTTACCCGTCGGGCACGCGCCTGTTCGGTAAGGTCACCAACATCACCGACTACGGCGCATTCGTCGAAGTGGAATCGGGCATCGAAGGCCTCGTCCACGTGTCGGAAATGGACTGGACGAACAAGAACGTTGCACCGTCGAAGGTTGTTCAGCTGGGCGACGAAGTCGAAGTCATGGTTCTCGAAATCGACGAAGACCGCCGCCGTATCAGCCTCGGCATGAAGCAATGCAAGCCGAACCCGTGGGACGACTTCAGCCGCAACTTCAAGAAGGGCGACAAGCTGCAAGGCGCAATCAAGTCGATCACCGACTTCGGCGTCTTCATCGGTCTGCCGGGCGGCATCGACGGTCTGGTTCACCTGTCGGACCTGTCGTGGAGCGAAACGGGCGAAGAAGCTGTTCGCAAGTACAAGAAGGGCGACGAAGTGGAAGCGATCGTTCTCGGCATCGACGTCGAGAAGGAACGTATTTCGCTGGGTATCAAGCAGCTCGAAGGCGACCCGTTCAGCAACTTCGTTGCAATGAACGACAAGGGTTCGATCGTCGACGGCGTGATCAAGTCGGTGGACGCGAAGGGTGCAGTGGTTCAGCTGTCGGCTGAAGTCGAAGGCTATCTGCGCGCTTCGGAAATCGCACAAGACCGCGTGGAAGATGCTCGCAACGTGCTGAAGGAAGGCGACAAGGTCAACGCGATGATCATCAACATCGATCGCAAGTCGCGCGGCATCAACCTGTCGATCAAGGCCAAGGACTCGGCCGAACAGCAGGAAGCCATCCGCGGCCTCGCGTCGGACAACAGCTCGGCTGCAACCGGCACGACGAACCTCGGCGCGCTGCTGAAGGCCAAGCTCGACGGCCAGAACCAGTAATTGGGAAGCGCCCCCAAACAACCTGTCGCTTCGCGTCAGGCCCCCCGAGAGGGACAATCCTCCAATCCCCCAAGGGGACTTCCTTCGGGGCGGGGGACTTCCTGCGGGGCGGAAAAC
>NZ_JBYSWU010000002.1:0-139508 GCF_058781505.1 Paraburkholderia sp. FW306-2-2C-D06C
CTTCTGCCGCGTTCTCTTCTGCCGCGTTCTCTTCTGCTGCGTTCTCTTCTGCTGCGCGTGTTTTTTACCGCGTTTTTTGTCGTTCTCTCAGGTCCTATGAGCTGCTCAAGCAGCGGCCAGCCACGCGACGTAATGCGCCGCGTCGGCCTCGATGCGCGTGGCATCGAAGGGAAACTCGATGGCGCGCGGCACATCGTGCGGCAAGCTGGCGAGCACCGCCGCGAACTGCGCGTCGTCCGCGGCCGGCGCGCTCGCGAAGCGGCGCGCGCCCTCGCCGGTCATCGTCTTGCAATGTACGTATTCGACATGCGCCGCAAGTTGCTGCGCGGCGTCGAGCGGCGCGACACCGCGCCACAACCAGTTGCCGACATCGAACGTCATGCCGAGCACGCCGGCGTGGCCTTCGCGCGCCAACGCATCGAACAGGCCGACGAATTGCGCGAGCGAGCCGCCCTGCTCCAGCTGACCATTTTCGACGACGAGCCGCGGCTTCATCCCGCGCACGCAAGCCGCGATCGCCGCGCCGTTCGCTCGCGTGGCAAAGCCGCCAAGCTGCAATTTCACAAAACGCGCGCCGAGTGCCGCGGCCTCGGTCACGGCGAGACGCAAGGCATAGATATCGAGCACGCCTTCGGCCGTGTAGAGCGAATCCGGCGTCGAGTAGACCGACCACAAGCCGAGTTTCGCCATTGCGTTGCCCAGCGAGCGCAGCGCTTCAACGGAGGCGTCGGCATCGCTCGCGAACAACTCGCGGCGCACCTCGAAGCCGCCGGCGCCAGCCGCCGCGCTCACGCTCGTCCACTTCGTGTGGCCGCCGGCGCGAACCGCGTCCATTCCGAATGCACTTGCGACAATCACCACATCAGCCATGTCGAAATTTACCCAACCTCGTTTCCGTACCGGCAAATGGAACCGGTTCCAAGCTGCGATCTAAAAAAAGCGCCGTTGCGCTTTGGTGTGCGAATAGTGCGCCGAGGCGATGGGAACGCACCATAGTGGAAATCCCCAGGCGCCAGCCTGAAAGGCTAGCTTTGGACGCCGAATTGGGTCGCCAGCCGTGGACGCCAGTGTGGGACGCCGAGCGACGCCGAATAGGAACGCCCGAGGCCCGGCGATCAGGAACCGTCCGCCAGACACAGCGCGAGAAACCGCTGCAACACCCGCGAGGGCGCGCTCGCGTGGGGCACCAGAATCGACAGCCGCCGCGTCAAGGGCTCGGGGCTCAGCGAGAACAGGCACAGCGCGCCGTCTTCGTGCCGCATCGACATGGCCGAGACGAAGCCGATGCCCATGCCCGCCCGCACCGCTTCCTTGACGCCTTCGACCCCGGCAATCTCCAGCGCCACGCGCATCGGCACGCCGGCCCGCGCAAACGCCCGCTCGACGAGCTGCCGCACGCCCGACCCGGCTTCGCGCAACACCAGCGGATGTGCGCCGAACGCCGCCAGTTCCACCCGGCCGCCCTCGCCGGCCGCGCCGCCCGGCTGCGCGAGGGGATGCGCGCGCGGCATGATCGCGACGATCTCGTCCTCGCGCCACGCGTGCACCGCGGTGTCCGGCGGCAGATCCGAGCCGACCGGCCCTTCGATCATTGCAATGTCGACCGAATCGAGTGCGCCGACGATTTCCGTGGTGTTGCCGTCGGCGGTATGCAACGACACGTCCGGATAGCGGCGATGAAAGTCGGCGATCAGGTAGGGCAGCAGATAACTGGCCGGCGTGGTGCTCGCGCCGATGCGCAAGGTGCCCTGCTCCATGCCGCGCAACGCGTCGCGGTACGCGTGCGCCTGGCGCCACGTGTCGCGCAGCCGCGTGGCGTAGCTGGCGAGCTGCTCGCCGGCGGGCGTGAGCCGCACGCCGCGGCCGTCGCGCTGGTACAGCGGTTCGCCGAATTCGTCCTGCAACTGCCGCAATTGCCCGGACACTGCCGGCTGCGACAGATGCAGCGCCACAGCGGCCCGGCTGATATTGCGATGCTCGGCGACAGCGGCGAACGTTATAAGTTGATCTGGGGTCATGATGGTCAATGTATCAGCTCAACCGATACTTTGCATTCTAAATCACGATTTTTCATATTGATATATCTAATTTAGGATTAGCCCCATCGAATCAAGACAGTCACAGAAAGGCATTGCGCCATGTCCACTGCACATCTCACTGCTACCGCCCCATCAACCGGGTCTTCGACTCGCGGCCATCTCAACGGCATTCTGTTCGTTGCGCTGTTCGCCGCCGCCGTGACCCGCATCGCGTCGATTCCAGCCATCGCCGGTCTGGGTTTGAGCCCGCTGATCGTCGGCATCGTGGCGGGCGCCATCTATGGCAACGCGCTGCGCGACGGCATGCCCGCAAGCTGGGCGGCCGGCGTCAACTTCTCGGCGCGCAAGCTGCTGCGCATCGCCGTCGCGTTTTTCGGCCTGCGCGTGAGCTTGCAGGAAATCGCCCAGGTCGGTCTGCCCGGCCTCGCGGAATCGGTGCTGATCGTGGTGAGCACGCTTGTCATCGGCACGTGGGCCGGCATGAAGATCATGAAGCTCGATCGCGACACGGCGCTCCTGACCGCGGCCGGCAGCGCGATCTGCGGCGCAGCGGCCGTGCTCGCCTTCGAATCGACGCTGCAATCGAAGCCGCACAAGAGCGCGATGGCGGTCGGCAGCGTGGTGCTGTTCGGCACGCTGTCGATGTTCCTCTACCCGGTGCTGTTCAAGGCAGGCTGGCTGCATCTCGACACGGTCGGCGCGGGCCTCTTTTTCGGCGGCACGATTCATGAAGTCGCGCAGGTGGTCGGCGCGGCCAGCAATGTGAGCCCGGAAGCGACCCACGTCGCGACCATCGTCAAGATGACCCGCGTGATGCTGCTGGTGCCGGTGCTGCTGGCGATCGGTATGTGGGTGAACCGCTCGGCCCGCCGCGCATCGGCATCCACTTCGGCCACGGCGCACGACGGCGCACAGCAAGCACCGCGCAAGCTGGCGATACCCTGGTTCGCGCTCGGTTTCCTCGCCTTCGTCGTGATCAATTCGCTGCATGTGTTGCCCGACACCGTGACGAACACGCTGAATACGCTCGACACCTTCGCGCTGACGATGGCCATGACCGCGCTCGGCATCGAAACCCGCATCTCGCAGATTCGTCAGGCCGGGCCCCGCGCGCTGACCACCGGCCTGATCCTGTATGTGTGGCTGATTGCCGGTGGACTGGGGATCACGTGGTCTGCCCAGCACCTGTTCGGTTAAGCCACCCTCGCCTGCAAACCCACCCCGCCGCGCGCGGGGTTTTGCGCATTCAGGAGAACAATCCGACATGCTCACACGGCATACTGGCTGCTGACGTAACCCGTTCACGCAAACCCGTTCATGCAACCGGAATGAGGATCGACCGATGAGCCTGGAACTTTACTATTGGGACGGCTTGCAAGGCCGCGGCGAATTCGTGCGGCTCGCGCTGGAAGAAGCCGTCGCCGACTATGTGGAAGTGGCGCGCGGCAAGAAGGCCGAGGGCCTCGGCACGAGCGCGATGATGTCGGTGATGAAGAGCGCCGACAAGCCGTATCCGCCGTTCGCGCCGCCGTTTCTGAAAGACGGCGATCTGGTGATCTCGCAGACCGCCAACATCCTGTTCTACCTGGGCCCGCGCCTGAACCTGGCGCCTGCCGTCGAGGGCCTGCGCTACGTCGCCAACGGCCTGCAACTGACGATCGCCGACGTCGTCACCGAAGCGCACGACACGCATCATCCGCTCGCCACCGGCCTCTACTACGAAGACCAGAAAGACGCCGCAAAACTGCGCGCGCACGACTTCATCGACAACCGGATTCCGAAGTTCATGAAGTACTTCGAGCGCATGCTCAAGCAGAATCCGGCCGGCGCTCAGTTCATGGTGGGCGACGCGCTGACTTACGTCGACCTGTCGATGTTCCAGCTGATCGACGGCTTGCTGTATGCGTTTCCGCGCGCGCTCCAGCGGTTCGGCGAACACTATCCGCGCCTCGCCGCGCTGCACGACGCGGTGATGACGCGGCCGAACATCGCCGCGTATCTCGAGTCCGACCGGCGCATCGCACATAACGAGGCCTGCATCTTCCGGCACTACCCCGAACTCGACAAGGCGTCGGCTTGATCCGCGCGGCCCCCCTGCGCCCGCCGGCTGCATCGCGCCCGCTTACGATAGCGGGCGCGATGCTGTTGCCGTGCGCACTTTTCATCCACCCATCACGCCCTCCACTGCCGACGTGCTTTCATTTCTGCTGAAGCTGCGCACCCGCGCCCAACGCCTGTTCCGCCTTTCCGATGCCCACACGATGCTGGTCTGGTCGGTGGTGGTCGGCGTCGCGGGTGCGTTCGCGACGATCCTCTTTCGCGAAGGCATCGCGCTGCTGCAACGCGCGGTGTCCGGCAAATCCGGCAGTTTCGTCGAAATGGCGCGCGGCCTGCCGTGGACCGTGCGCGTATGGCTGCCGGCCGCGGGCGGCCTGATCGCCGGCGTCTTTCTGCTGATCGCGCGGCGTTACGCCGCCAAATGCAATCACATCGACTACATGGAAGCGGTCGCGATCGGCGACGGCGTGGTGCCGGTGAAGCTGAGCTTGTGGCGCAGCGTGTCGTCGCTGTTCACGATTTCGAGCGGCGGCTCGATCGGCCGCGAAGGTCCGATGGTGCAACTGGCGGCGCTGGCCGCGTCGCTGATCGGCCGCTGGGTGCATTTCGATCCGGCGAGTCTGCGGCTGCTGGTGGCGTGCGGGGCCGCGGCCGGGATTACATCCGCTTATAGCGCGCCGATTGCCGGCGCTTTTTTCGTCACCGAGATCGTGCTCGGCTCGATCGCGATGGAAAGCTTTGGGCCGGTGGTGGTCGCGGCGGTGGTCGCCAACATCACGATGCGTGAATTCACGGGCTACAAGCCGCCGTACGAGATGCCCGTGTTCCCGCCGGTGGCGGGCGTCGAAGTGCTGTTGTTCGTCGCGCTCGGCGTACTGTGCGGCGCGGCCGCGCCGCAATTCCTGCGGCTGCTCGATGTCTCGAAGGCGGGCTTTCGCAAGCTGCCGTTACCGCTGCCGGTGCGGCTCGCGCTCGGCGGCCTGATGGTCGGCATTCTGTCGGTGTGGTCGCCCGAGGTGTGGGGCAACGGCTATAGCGTCGTCAACTCGATTCTGCACTCGCCGTGGAGCTGGGGCGCGCTCGTCCTCGTGCTGGTGTTCAAGCTCGTCGCCACCGCGGCCACCGCCGGTTCCGGCGCGGTCGGCGGCGTGTTCACGCCGACGCTCTTCGTCGGCGCGGTGGTGGGCTCGCTGTTCGGCCTGGGCATGCATGCGCTGTGGCCGCACGGCACCTCGGCGCCGTTCGCGTATGCGATGGTCGGCATGGGCGCGTTTCTGGCCGGCGCCACCCAGGCGCCATTGATGGCGATCCTGATGATCTTCGAAATGACGCTCAGCTATCAGGTCGTGCTGCCGCTGATGCTCTCGTGCGTGGTCGCCTATTTCGTGTCGCGCGCGATTGCGAAGACTTCGATGTACGAAATCACGCTGCGCCGCAATCGCGAGGAACAGGAGCGCTCGCGGCTGCGTGCGACGCAGATGCGCGAGCTGATCCGTCCCGCCGAAACCGTGGTGCCGCCCAACGCGACTGTGCACGACATGACGCGCGTGTTCCTCGAATATCCGGTGAAGTATCTGTACGTCGCCAACGAATCCGGCGCGTTTCTCGGCGTGGTCGCACTGAAGGACATCACGTCCGATCTGCTCGACAAGCGCGACACCGCCACGAAAACCGCCGCCGACTATTTGCAGCCGCATTTCGATGTGCTCACGCCCGACATGCCGCTCGGCGTTGCACTGCAGCACTTCATGGCGTTCCAGGGCGAGCGGCTGCCGGTGATCGAAAGCACCGCGCATCCGACGCTCGCGGGCGTGGTCTATAAGACCTCGCTGCTCGATGCGTATTTCCGCATGAATCCGACCCGCTAGAACTGTGCTTCCGTCACGCCGCGCGCGTACCGTTCGGCGCCGCGCCAACGGACGCATCGCGCGCCGTGCAAAGCGCGCCAGATTCTCTACAATGGGGAAGACGCTGCGGCGATTGCACGCAGCGCGCGTTACGCCAAGACGGGCGCACCGAGACGCCCGCCCTTCGATCGGAGTGAAGATGAGCGAACCTTCCCTCGATGCCGTGCGCCGCGATCAGGCGGGCTGGATTTTTCTGCATATCGAAGGCGAGCCGTACGATCGCGGCGAGCAGCACGGCCAGTTGCTCGCCACTGAAATCCAGAACGCGATCCGCACCGCCCGCTACCTCGCGAAGTGGGATACCGGCGAAGACTTCGATACCTTCGTCAACGCTGCCGTCTCGCAGTTCGCCAACAAACTCGACACCGAATTCGCCGACGAAATCCAGGGCATCGCCGACGGCGCAAAGCTGCCGTTCGCGGAGGTGCTGGCATGGAACGGCTACATGGATCTGCTGCAAAGCTGGTGGCCTACCTACGCCGCGCAGCAGCAACCGCGGCTCGGGCTGAAACCGTGGCGCGGGCGGCGCGGCCATCATTGCAGCGCGTTCATCGCCACCGGCAAGGCCACGCGCGACGGCCGCATCGTGATGGCGCACAACTCGTGGGACCGCTACGCCGCGGGCGACGCGTTCAACGTGGTGTTCGACATCGTGCCGGATCGCGGCAACCGGATCCTGATGCAGGGCCTGCCCGGCTGCATCTCCAGTCTCACCGATTTCTGGGTGACGGCCGCCGGCCTGATGGTGACCGAAACCACCATCTCCAACTTTGCTGGCTACAACGCGGCGGGTGCGCCGGAGTTCTACCGCTCGCGGCGCGCGTCGCAGTACGCGAACAGCATCGGCGAATGGTGCGAGATGTTCGCGATCGCCAATAACGGCGGCTATGCGAACAGCTGGCTGCTCGGCGACACCAAAACCGGCGAGATCGCCCGCTACGAACTCGGGCTGCACTATTCCGGCTTCGAAAGCACCAAGGACGGTTTCTACAGCGGCTACAACACCGCGACCGATCTGAAGATCCGCAACCAGGAATGCATCGGCGAAGGCGAGGACTATACGGACGTGCGCAAGAACGGCGCGCGGCGCTTGCGTTTCATGCAACTGGAGGAAATCCATCACGGCAAGATCGACGTCGAACTCGCCAAGCAGATGATCGCGGATCATCACGACGTCTATCTCGACCGCAACGACAACCCGTGCTCGCGCACCATCTGCGGGCATCTGGAACTGGACGACGCGCGCTTCGGCGGCACCGATCACGGGCCCTTCAATCCGTGGGGCGCCAACGACGGCAAAGTGGCCGACAGCGAAATGGCGCGCAATATGTCGTTCAGTGCGCGCTGGGGCCATCCGTGCGGGCGGCCGTTCGACGCGCAGGCGTTCATGAAACGCCATCCGCAGTGGAACTGGCTCAACGGGTATATGCGCGACCGGCCATCGTGGCCCTGGACGCGCTTCGAGGTTTTGCGCTAGAGGCCATCCTCCGCACTGGGTGAACGAGCCGTGGCACGCTGCGCTGCGTTGTTGCCGCGCCGTGCTGCGTCGCAACACAAACCCGGCACGACCGTTCGCGACGGATCTGCCTTTTTCCTGCCATCATTTGAAACCGACAACCTGGTTTTGTCGCATTTGCGCGGGCGTTGCGCAAATTTGCCATCTAAGATGATAGATGCACGCCGGCCGCGAACAGCAGCGCCGTGCGAAGACTGGCCGTCTTTTCGACGCGGGGACGGCACAGCGCTTGCCAAGCCGTTAGCGCCGCATGAGCTTAGGAGGTCGGGCGATGAAAACCTCGACACTGATGACGATGGTGACGCTGTCGGCCTCGTGCTTTGCCGCGCCGGTTCACACCGCGCCCGACAGCACCGCCGCTGGCAGCCTGGCCGAACGCGCCAACTCTGCCCCGGTCGCCCCTGCGGCGCCGGACGTCGCCGCCACGGACGACATCCGTCCGCAACAATGGCAACATATCGCGCTGCCCAAGTCGCGACATCTGGACCGAAGCTTCGCCGGACAGAACGAGCATCTCCAGACTTGATGCCTCGCGGCACCTGGTGGCGCCTGGCAGACGGGTTTTTGCGCCGCCCCGGCGCGGGGCCGGCAAACCACGGGCGGCAAACTTCAGGCGATGTCCAGCAGGCTCTCACCGGGTATTGAGCATTCGGCCAGCGGCAAAATTCACATCGAAGAGAAAAGAACAGGAGCGCTGCATGACCGCATCGGCTATTCCCGGCGAACCGATTGACCTGCAAATCGCCGACATACTGCGCGAAGTCCATTTCCCGGCCAACAAGGACGCGCTAGTCGACGTCGCTCGCGAAGCGGGCGCCAGCAACGAGGTGCTGTCGATGCTCGACGGCTTGCCCGAGCAGGACTATGCGGACGTGGCATCCGTCACCCGTCTGATCGGCGGCAACTACGGGCCGGGTCTGGGCGCATGAACGGGGAGCCGGCGGCGTACAACCCGCCCACGCTAACCGCCTCAAACCGGCGAGGCCGCCGCCATCCTTCCGCGCGGCGCCTTGCGTAACGGCCGCACCGCTTCACCGGCCGAGGCCGACACCGGCCGATCACCGTCGGCATACGCCGGCAGCCCGGCAACCGTACCAGCAACCGCACGCGGCGGCGCAGCAGGTCGCGGGTCGCGCGCATACTCGTCGGCGCGCTGGAAATGCTCGACGAGATGGTCGATAAACGTGCGCACCTTCGCCGGCAAATGACGGCGGCTCGGATAAGCAATCGTGATTTCGACGTTCGGCAGACGGTAATCGCTGAGCAACGGCACCAGCCGCCCTGACTCGAGATCGCGGCCGATCAGATAGCTCGGCAAAATCGCCACGCCCATGCCCAGCAGCGCGAACTGCCGCAGCATCTCCGTATTGTTCGCGGCGATCGCATTGGTCGTCCGCACGCGCACCTCGCCGTCCGGTCCGGTGAATACGCGCTCGTCGCCGCCTTGCTCGGCCGGCCGGCTCAAACACGGATGCGCGCGCAGATGTTCGGGGTGCGTCGGCGTGCCATGCCGCTCCAGATACGCCGGGCTCGCGCAGACCGTCATGTAGCCGGTCGTCAAACGCCGCGTGACGATGCTCGCGCTGCGCATCTGCCGCGCGACCATGATGCCGACGTCGAAGCCCTCTTCGACCAGATCGGCATGACGATCCGCCAGCGTGACGTCGGGCACGACCTCCGGATAGCGCTCGGCGTACGACTGCACGACCGGCGCGAGACTATGCAGGCCGAACACGACCGGCGCGACGATCCGCAACGTGCCGACCGGTTCGTGATTGCGCGCCACCACCATCTGCTCGACGCCTTCCAGGTCGTCGAGAATGTGGCGCACCCGTTCCAGATAGGTCCTGCCGGACTCGGTCAGCGAAAGACGGCGCGTGGTGCGATTGAGCAGGCGGGTGCCGAGCCGCCCTTCCAGATCGGCGACGTGGCGTGTGACGACCGCCGTGGATAGATCCAGCACACCGGCCGCACGAACGAAACTGCCGAGATCGGCCACTTTGACGAACACGCGCATCGACTGCAATTGATTCATGGGACGACTCCTGCCACGGTAACGCGGGCCGGCGGGCCACTCGCCACGCGTGTCGAGCCCAAGCGGCAAACGCGCTCAGGCCAGCCCAACGATCCGATTGTATCGACCCGACCATGTCCCAACCCTGACCCGAACGTGACAAAACGATCAGGTTCGCGGTCAGGTTCGCGATGCGCCCGCGACGCCGTTGCAGAGCCTTTTGCGGATTTCGACTAGGTATAAACCCTTATATTCTGATACCATAGCGCCCGACGGAAATCATCGCTCGATCGTTATGCCACATCGTTTTCAGCTTTTCGAAAAAATCGCGTTTTCGCTGGTCTGCTGGTCGGCCGCCGCCTGCTCGGCGTTCATCGCTTACGAGCGGTGTCCGGACATCAAAGTCGTTCTGCACGTCGGCGAAGAAGTCCTGCGTTATAGCGGGCAATATTCGTTCGTCTGCGCGACGCCGGTTGCGGACGCCTGCGCGCAATTGCCGACCAACTAGGCAAGAAGTAATCCGCCAGCGCCGGGCGGTGGTCCGGGCGTGTTCGAGTCACGCCCCGTCGCTCGCCATCGTTACGCGTCGCGCCCGAACACCACACGCGCGAAAAACCCCGCCAGCACCGACTCCGCCATCTGGAACGACACGTTCTGCGGGTCGACCGTGTAGAAGAACTGCACGCCGTCGCACAATCCCATCAAGCCTATCGCCAGCGTCTCGGCCGGCAACGGCAGCGGCGTGCCCACCCGCACCGAAAATTCGCGGATATAGGCGCTCAACTGCTCCAGTTTCTCGTGCATGAACGCGTTGAAGCGGATCCGGAAACGGCCGTCGCGCACCGCGAGCAGCTTCGCCTCGACCCACAGCAAAAAGCATTTGTTCTCGCGATGCAGCGTGCTGTAGTAGCTCAGCACGCGCTTTTCCATTTCCTCGCGCGACGCCGCACTCTCGAAAATCGCATGCAGACCCGCCTGCATCGTTTCGTGATCGCGCCGCAGTAATTCGAGGAACAGTTCGCTCTTGCTGCGGAAGTTCGAATAGAACGCTCCGCGCGTATAGCCTGCCGCCCCGGCGATGTCTTCGACACTCGCCGCGACAAAGCCTTTCTTCATAAAAATTGCCTGAGCAGCATCGAGCAGGCGCTGGCGCGTCTGGTCTTTGCTCTGCTCGCGTGTGAGTCGTTGCCTTTTCATGGCCGCCAGTCTAGCACCGGAAAGAATTTCAATTCATCTCGACATTCAGATACACCTGTGTATTAGAATTCAACCAATCATTCGAAGTCAAACGCGTATGCCGATTGCATCGGTTGCATCGGTTCGTTCTGCGCGTCTTCGCTGGCAGGCCGCTGCGGCTTGCCGTGTTCGTTCGCTGTTTCCAAGTTGGGGTCATCGTGAAGCGTCCCGGTCCTTCCGCATCCTCTGCGATGCGCCAGCAGTCCCATCGCTCTGCCCGTGCTGCCCGCGCCGCATGCGCCCTCGCGCTAGCCGGCGTCGTCATGCTCAGCGCGTGCTCGAAGAAAGAAGTTGCCGCGCCGGCGCCGCGTCCGGTGGTCGCCGTCGCCGTGCATGCGGACGGCAGCGCCACGCCGGCGGCGTCGTTGCCCGGTGAAGTGCAATCGCGTTATGCAACACCGCTGTCGTTTCGCGTCGGCGGCAAGATCGTCGAGCGGCGCGTGCGGCTCGGCGACGTCGTGAAGAACGGCCAGATCGTCGCCCGGCTCGATCCGGCCGATGCGCAGAAGAACGCCGCCAGCGCGCAAGCGCAGCTCGCGGCTGCCGAGCACAGTCTGGTTTATGCGAAGCAGCAGCTCGATCGCGACCAGGCACAGGCGAAAGAAAACCTGATCGCGCCCGCGCAACTCGAACAGACGACCAATGCCTACGCGTCTGCCCTGGCTCAACGCGATCAGGCCGCGCAGCAGGCGGCCTTGTCGAAGGATCAGTTGCAGTACACCACGCTGGTGGCCGACCACGCCGGCGTGATCACCGCCGAACTGGCCGACACGGGCCAGAACGTGTCAGCGGGCCAGGCCGTCTACAACCTCGCGTGGAGCGGCGATGTCGACGTGGTCTGCGATGTCCCGGAAAGCGCGCTGGCCGCGCTGTCGGTCGGGCAAACCGCCACGGTCACGCTGGCCGCGCTGCCGGGGCGCAGCTTCACCGCGCGCGTGCGCGAACTGTCGCCCGCCGCCGATCCGCAAAGCCGCACCTACCGCGCCAAACTCACGCTCGACAATCCCGGCCCCGACGTGCGCCTCGGCATGACGGCCGATATCGCGTTGTCGCCCGCGAACGCATCGGCGAATCAGCACAGCGTGTTCATCCTGCCCGCCACCGCGCTATTCCACGACGGCACGCAACCGGCCGTGTGGGTCGTCCGCGCCGGCGGCAACGCATCCAGCGCCGATACGCTGGAACTGCGGCGCGTCGACGTGATGCGCTACAACGAGCGTACGATCGCCATCGCCCAGGGCCTGAAAGACGGCGAACGCGTCGTGCTGCAAGGCGTGCACACAGTGACCGCCGACGAGAAAGTCCACGTGATCCCGCCGCTGCATCCCGAGGACTTCGCTTCATGAGCACCACGCCTGAAGAAGGACGCTTCAACCTGTCCGCATGGGCGCTGCGCCATCAGGCGCTGGTCGTGTTCCTGATCGCGCTCGCTACCGCATTCGGCATCCTCGCGTACACGCGCCTCGCGCAATCCGAAGACCCGCCCTTCACATTCCGTGTGATGGTGATCCGCACCTTCTGGCCTGGCGCGACCGCGCGCCAGATGCAGGAACAGGTCACCGACCGCATCGGCCGGAAATTGCAGGAAACGCCCGCCATCGACTTCGTGCGCAGTTACTCGCGCCCCGGCGAATCGCTGATGTTCTTCACAATGAAGGACTCCGCGCCGGTGAAGGATGTGCCGCAAACCTGGTATCAGGTGCGCAAGAAAGTCGGCGATATCGCGGCGACCTTGCCGCCAGGCATCCAAGGCCCATTCTTCAACGACGAATTCGGCGACGTCTACACGAACATCTACACGCTAGAAGGTGACGGCTTTTCCGCCGCGCAACTGCACGATTACGCGGATCAGCTGCGTACGATGCTGCTGCGCGTGCCGGGCGTCGGCAAGGTCGATTACTTCGGCGATCCGGATCAGCACATTTACATCGAGATCGCCAACACGCAACTCACGCGCCTTGGCATCTCGCCGCAGCAGCTCGGCCAGGCGATCAATTCGCAGAACAGCGTCTCGCAGGCCGGCACGCTGACCACCACCGACGACCGCGTGTTCGTGCGCCCCACCGGCCAGTTCAAGGACGTCGCCGCGCTCGCCGACACGCTGATCCGCATCAACAACCGCTCGTTCCGTCTCGGCGACATCGCGACGATCAGGCGCGGCTACGACGACCCGGTCGCCACGCAAATGCGCTCCGCCGGCAAGGTCGTGCTCGGCATCGGCGTGACCATGCAGCCGGGCGGCGATGTGATTCGTCTAGGCAAGGCGCTCGACCAGCAGACGGTGCAGCTGCGCAAGCATCTGCCAGCCGGCCTGAATCTCGTCGAAGTGTCGAGCATGCCGCACGCGGTCGCGCGTTCGGTCGACGACTTTCTCGAAGCGGTCGCCGAGGCGATCGCGATCGTGCTGGTGGTGAGTCTCGTGTCGTTGGGCGTGCGCACCGGCATGGTGGTCGTGATCTCGATTCCGGTCGTGCTCGCGCTCACGGCGTTGTGCATGTATCTGTTCGATATCGGCTTGCACAAGGTGTCGCTCGGCACGCTGGTGCTGGCGCTGGGACTATTGGTCGACGACGCGATCATCGCGGTCGAGATGATGTCGGTCAAACTCGAGCAAGGCTGGAACCGCACGCGCGCCGCGGCCTACGCGTACACCAGCACCGCGTTTCCGATGCTGACCGGCACGCTCGTGACCGTGTCCGGCTTCCTGCCGATCGCGCTCGCGAAATCGAGCACCGGCGAATACACACGTTCGATCTTCGAGGTGTCGGCGATCGCGCTGATCGCGTCGTGGTTCGCCGCGGTGGTGCTGATTCCGCTGCTCGGCTATCACATGCTGCCGGAGCGCAAACGCGAGGCGCATGAGAGGCATCTGCCGGACGATCACGAGCACGACATCTACGACACGCGCTTCTACACGCGCCTGCGCGGCTGGATCAGCTGGTGTATCGAGCGGCGCTTTGTCGTGCTGGCGATCACCGTCGCGCTGTTCATCGCGGCGATGGCGGGTTTCACGCTCGTGCCGCAGCAGTTCTTCCCGAGCTCGGATCGTCCGGAATTGCTGGTGGATGTGCGCCTGCCTGAAGGCGCATCGTTCGAAGCGACGTTGCGGCAGGCGCAGCGCCTGGAAAAGGCGCTCGTGGGCCGCCCCGAAATCGATCACACCGTGGACTTCATCGGCACCGGCGCGCCGCGTTTTTATCTGCCGCTCGATCAGCAACTGCAGCAGCCGAATTTCGCGCAGTTCGTGATCACGGCGAAGTCCGTCAAGGACCGCGAGAAACTCGCGCAGTGGCTCGAACCGGAACTGCGCAACCGGTTTCCGGCGATCCGCACGCGCCTGTCGCGTCTCGAGAATGGACCGCCGGTCGGCTATCCGGTGCAGTTCCGCGTGAGCGGCGACGACATCGCCATCGTGCGTTCGATCGCCGAGCGCGTCGCCGCGACGATGCGCGCCGACCGCCGCACCAGCAACGTCCAGTTCGACTGGGACGAACCCGCCGAGCGCTCGGTGCGTTTCGAAGTCGATCAGAAGAAGGCGCGCGAACTCGGCGTGAGTTCCGAAGACGTGTCGAGCTTCCTCGCGATGACGCTGTCCGGCTACACGGTCACGCAGTATCGCGAACGCGACAAGCTGATCAGCGTCGATCTGCGTGCACCGAAATCGGAACGCGTCGACCCCGTCCAGCTCCTGACGCTGGCAATGCCGACGCCGAACGGCCCGGTGCCGCTCGGCACGCTCGGCCACTTGCGCAACGATCTCGAATACGGCGTGATCTGGGAGCGCGACCGGCAACCGACGATCACCGTGCAGTCCGATGTCGCCGCCGGCGCGCAGGGGATCGACGTCACGCATAGCATGGACAAAGCCTTGAGCCAGATTCGCGACTCGCTGCCGGTCGGCTACCGGATCGAAGTGGGCGGCTCAGTGGAGGAAAGCGGCAAGGGCCAGACGTCGATCAACGCGCAGATGCCGATCATGATCATCGCGGTGCTGACGCTGCTGATGATCCAGTTGCAGAGCTTCGCACGCGTGCTGATGGTGGTGCTGACCGCGCCGCTCGGCCTGATCGGCGTGGTGCCGACGCTGCTGCTGTTCGGCAAGCCGTTCGGTTTCGTCGCGATGCTCGGCGTGATCGCGATGTTCGGCATCATCATGCGCAACTCGGTGATTCTGGTCGACCAGATCGAGCAGGACATCGCCGCCGGGTACAAGCGCTTCGACGCGATCGTCGGCGCGACCGTGCGGCGTTTCCGGCCCATCACGCTGACCGCCGCGGCCGCCGTGCTCGCGCTGATTCCGCTGCTGCGCTCGAACTTCTTCGGCCCGATGGCCACCGCGCTGATGGGCGGCATCACGAGCGCGACCATCCTCACACTGTTCTATCTGCCCGCGCTGTACGCCGCGTCGTTCAGGGTGCGCGGCGACGAGCGCGAGCCGCCGGCGCCGTCCGGCGCGACGCATACGGGGAATTGACCATGGCTACTTTTGCATTCCCTCGACCCTGGCGCAGCACGGCGCTGAGCGCCGCGACACTCGCGCTCGCCGCCTGCTCGTTCGGCCCGAGCGGCGCGCCGCCCGCGATGCCGCAGCCGGCCCACTACGGCGCCGAAGCGCAGCCGACGCAGACCGTGGCCGCGCAAGGCGTCACGCAGCAGTTCGTGGCCGGCGCGAAACCCGTGCCCGAATGGTGGAAGCTTTATCAGTCGGATGCGCTCGATGCACTGGTCGACGAAGGCTTGCGCAACAGCCCGACGCTGGCCGCCACCGACAAGAACCTCGCCGCCGCGCGCGAGCAGCTGCGCGCGCAGATCGGCAGTTCGATGCTGCCGACCATCGACGCGGGCGGTCAGGCGACCCGCAACCGCGCGCTCGCGATTCCCGAGGCCGGCCCGAATACGTTCCTGTACAACATATTCGTCGGCCAATTGCAGGCGCACTACACGTTCGACCTGTTCGGCGCGGCGCGGCTCGCGGATGCCGCGCTTGCCGCGCGCGTGAACGTGCAGGCATATCAGTTCGATGCCGCGCGCCGCGCGCTGGCTGCCAACATCGTCTCGGCGGCCATCACCAGTGCCGCGTTGCATGCGCAGATCGACACGACCGAGCGGCTTGTGACGATCGCCGACGACCAGGCGCGCGACACGCAGCGGCGCTACGCGCTCGGCGCGGTCTCGCACGCCGACCAGCTGAGCGCGCAACAAAGCGCGGCCAGTTTGTCCGCCAGCTTGCCGGGTCTGAAGCAGCAGTGGCTGACCACGCGCCACGCGCTGGCCGTGCTGCTCGGCCGCACGCCGGACGCCGCTCCCGACGACCTCGATCTGGCGCAACTGCATGTGCCCGAACAGGTGCCCGTGGTGGTGCCGTCCGAACTGTTGCGCACGCGCCCCGACATCCAGGCTGCGGACGCCGCGTTGAAGGCGGCGGCGGCCGAAGTCGGCGTCGCGACGGCGCAGATGTTCCCTAGCCTGTCGCTGAGCGCATCGATGGGACAAGGCGGCTTTAGCTGGCCGGTGGCGCTGTCGGGCGCCGGTGCGATCTGGAGCATCAGCGCGTCGCTGTCGCAGCCGCTCTTTCATGGCGGCGCACTGGTCGCCCAGCGCCGCGCGGCGATGGACACGTATGACGCCACGGTTTCGCAATACAGGCAAACCGTGTTGACCGCGTTTCAGAACGTCGCCGATACGCTCGCCGCGCTTCAGCACGACACGCAGGCGCTCGACGCAGCGAACGTTGCGGCGCGCTCGGCGCAGGGGATTTTCGAGGAGACGTCGGGGCGCTATCGGTTGGGCGCCGTACCGGTATCGTCGGCTCGTTCGAGCGAGCAGCAGTTTCGCAACGCGCGACTCGATGAGATCCGCTATACCAGCGCGCGGCTGACGGATACGGCGGCGTTGTTTCAGGCGATGGGCAATCCGCCAGTGGAGTCGGCGCCGTCCGCTGCGACGGTGGTGCCGGCGGGTCCGGCAGCGAATGCGGGTGCGCCCACAATCAACTAAACCTGGGATTCCGTAACGACGGTTGCGGAGTTATCCCCAGTTTGTGTTGACAGGGTTGTTGATAACCATGGGGCAATGAGCTTAAGTGCTTGATGCAGATCGGTTTGTCGTTCGCGGTGTCCGCGAGTGCAATGACGATTTCTTGCCAGGCGCGACCGACTGGCAGATTTGCGAGTGGCTCGCTTATCCACAGATTTTGTTGAAAGGCCTGTTGATAAGCTTAGGACAGAGTGTTTAAGTGCTTGAGTGCGCTTTGAATTCCGTTTCAGATGTTTTTGCTCGCGCGGCGCTATGGTTGTACGCCGCCATAGGCAAAAAAACCAGCCGCCACGCGCAAAAGAACATCAATAAACCCCAGCTTCTCCCACCGGCCGGTTCTTAAACCGCTTGTGCACCCAATAATATTGATCAGGAATCCGTCTCACTTGAGTCTCAAGAAAAGCCGTAATCCGCCGCGCGTCGACGGCGGCATCATCGGACGGAAAATCGCTTAACGCCTCGAAAATAGTCAGCTTATAGCCGCGATAGTCCGGCAGCACCTCGGTAACAAACGGCACCACCCGCGCATTACCCGCGCGCGCCATCCGCGACACGGAAGTCAGCGTGCAAGCCGGCACGCCAAAGAACGGCACGAACACCGAATCGCGCAAACCGAAATCCATATCCGCCGCCAGCATCACCGGCTTGCCCTCGCGCAGCACCCGCAGCGCGCGCCGCACACTATCGCTGCGCGGAATCATCTCGGTGCCGAAGCGGCCGCGCTGACGCTTGGCCATTGCGTCCAGCAATAGATTCGACATCGGCGTGTACAGCGAGGCGACCGGGTGCCGCGTCGAATACATCATGCAGCCCGCCTCGATGCCGACAAAATGGAAGCCGACAAAAATCGTCGGCTGGGCCTGAATGTCGGCGAGATCGATCGCGCTCTCCACTTCGACGAGACGCTCGAGCGCCTGGGCATTGCCGAACCATTGCGGCCCGCGTTCGACGTAGCTGCGGATCACATGACAGAAATGCGCGCGTGCAAGGCGTTCGCGCACGTCATCGCTCATGTCCGGGAAACACAGTTTGAGATTGGTATGCACGACCCGGCGGCGTGCGCTCGGAATGCGATAGAGCAGCGCGCCGATGCCAGTGCCGATCCGCGCGACGACGCCGTACGGCAAGAAGGCAAGCACGCGCAGCAGCGCTGTCATCAGACAGATGAGTATTCGACTTTTCACGAGTGGGACCCGGTGGATGCTGGATGGCAAACACGCCGGCCGCAGCAGCACGACAGCTGCTGACGGACGAAGTGGCTTGTGCGCGCGTCATACCGGGTCTCACGCGGCGCCTGGTTCGAAGAAGTACGTCTCGCTCGCGGCGAAACGCAGCGGTGCTGGGAGCTGAAACTGGTTAGGAATCGAGCGTCTCTGCGGGACCCATGAAAGCACCGCAGGCGTGATTAAAACACACCGCGCAGGCCGCCACAAAATCTGCCGGCGAGCCCGCCCGTGAACGTCCGCAAACGCCCGCCAGACAACGATGCGCACGCCCCAAGCCTAAGCTTGCTTTTTTATTACGGCGTCCGAGCCATCGCAACCCGGACGCTCGCACTGCCGCAAGGTTGCCTCAAGGTTTTCAAGCTTGCCGCAAGGTTGCCTAAAGGCCGCCTAAAGGGGCTGCCTCAAGGTTTGGTCGTCTCAAACAGATCCAGGATCTGTTTCTTCTCGTTCGACGAAACGCTCGGCGGCGGCACCGTCGGCGGCGTCATGCCCGCCGGCCCCACGCCGCCGACCGCGTCGCTCACGCCGGCGGTCGGATTCGCCGAGTCAAGGCCGATGCTCGCGACAAAGCCATTGCCAGGCGTCATGTCGGTGTAGAACAGTTCACCATCGACCACCGACACGCCGTCCGGCTGCGCCGGTTCGTCCTGCGGCACGCCGCGCAACGCGCGCTGCATGTACTCGACCCAGATCGGCAAGGCGAGCTGTGCGCCGAATTCGCGGCTGCCGAGGCTCTTCGGCTGGTCGTAGCCCATCCACGCAACCGCCACCAGCGATTGCTGATAGCCGGCAAACCAGCCGTCCTTCGCGTCGTTGGTCGTACCGGTTTTGCCCTGCAGATCCGAACGATGCAGCACGTTGGTGCCCGCGCCCGTCCCTGCGGTCGCGACCGAATGCAGCAGGCTGTTGATGATGTACGCGTTACGCGGTTCGAGCGTTCGCGGCGCATCGCGGCCGGCGGTCAGCGGCTGGGCTTTGGACAGCGGCTCGCCGCGCGCGTCGGTGACCTCGTTGATCAGATACGGATTGATCCGGTAGCCGCCGTTCGCGAACACCGAATACGCTCCGGCCGATTGCAGCGGCGTGACGAGCCCCGCGCCGAGCGCCATCGGCAGATACGGCGGCGTCTTGTCGGCGTCGAAACCGAAACGCTGCGTCACGAAGTCTTGTGCATACTTGGTGCCGATGAACGACAGGATGCGGATCGACACTAGGTTCTTCGACTTCTGCAGCGCGATGCGCATCGGCATCGGACCATCCGGCTGGTCGTCGTCCTTCGGCTCCCACGCGTCGCCGCCCGGCGTGCTCGACGGGAAGTACAACGGCGCGTCGTTGATGATCGTCGCCGGTCCAAGTCCTTTATCGAGCGCCGCCGAATAGATGAACGGCTTGAAGCTCGAACCCGGCTGACGCCAGGCTTGCGTCACGTGGTTGAACTTGTTCTTGTTGAAATCGAAGCCGCCCACCAGCGCGCGGATCGCGCCGTCCTGCGGCGTGAGCGACACCAGTGCGCCCTCCACTTGCGGCAGTTGCGTGATCTGCCAGTTGCCTTTGTCGTCGGCAACGAGGCGCACGATCGAACCCGGCTTGATCTTCGCGGCAGCCGCCGCGCGCGCGCTCAATGCGCCCGCGGCGAAGCGCAGACCGTCGCCCGCGATCGTCACCTGGGTGCCGTCGACCAGCTGCGCCTTCACCTGTTTCGGATTCGCGTCCGTCACCACCGCGGCGATGATTTCACCGTTGTCGGGGTGATCGGTGAGCGCGTCGTCGATCGTCTGGTCGCGGTCGTCGCCCGGTGCGGGCAGTTGCACGAAACCTTCCGGCCCGCGATAGCCATGACGCCGCTCGTAATCCATCACGCCCTTGCGCACCGCGCGGTAAGCGGCGTCCTGGTCGGCGGAATCGATCGTGGTGGTGACGTTCAGGCCGCGCGTATAGGTTTCGTCCTTGTACTGCGCGTACATCATCTGCCGGACCATTTCGGCGATGTACTCGGCGTGCACGCTGTATTCGTTGCCCGGATTCCGGGTGTGAATCTCTTCCTTGACGGCCTGGTCGTACTGCTCCTGGCTGATGTATTTCAGTTCGAGCATGCGCTTCAGGATGTATTCCTGACGGATCTTCGCGCGCTTCGGATTGACCACCGGGTTGTATGCCGACGGCGCCTTCGGCAGGCCGGCCAGCATCGCCGCTTCAGCCAGCGAGATGTCTTTCAGATCCTTACCGAAATACACGCGCGCAGCCGCGGCAAAGCCGTAAGCGCGCTCGCCCAGATAGATCTGGTTCATGTACAGCTCGAGAATCTGATCCTTGGTCAGCGCGCGCTCGATCTTGTACGCGAGCAGCATTTCGTAGATCTTGCGCGTGTAGGTCTTCTCGCTCGACAGGAAGAAGTTGCGCGCCACCTGCATCGTGATCGTGCTCGCGCCCTGCGAGGCGCCGCCGTGCATCAGGTCGGCCGTGCCCGCGCGCAGAATGCCCAGGAAGTCGACGCCGCCGTGCTCGTAGAAGCGATAGTCTTCGATCGCCAGCACGGCTTTCTTCATCTGGTCGGGAATGTCCTGGAAGCGCACGATGCTGCGCCGCTCTTCGCCGAACTCGCCGATCAGCACGTGATCCGCGGTGTAGACCCGCAGCGGCACTTTCGGGCGGTAGTCGGTCAGTGCGTCGAGCGACGGCAGTTGTGGCCCCATCACCACCAGTGCATAGCCGATGATCAGCGCGCCGACCACAGCGATCGTCGCCAGCAAGCCGACGAACCAGAGCGCGATGGAGGCGCCGAACGAACGGCGGCCGTCCTCGGCGTCGCGCGAGGCGGCATTGCGTCCTGGAGTGCGGTGGTAGGAGTCCCGGCTTTCACTAGCCGGAGAATGTGCAGAATGCGGTCGTTTGATGATTGGCATGACTGGAATAGTGGGCGCGTGACTGAACGCCTTCTGCGCACGCTCGCGGCGCGCGCAGGGATCGGTCGTCGCGTCTTAGCGTGAGGACGCCGTTACCGTCTGCTTGCCACAGCCCGAATTCAAGGTTCACGGCACCGGCAGCATACGCGGCAAAAAACGACACAAACAAACGGACCGCATGAGGCGCAAAAACGCCATGCGGCCCTACGCCCCCGGGCGGCCGCACGGCGCGCCTGGGACAGTGTCCGGCGCAACGTAACAGCGCATTTTAAAGAAATCAAGCGCCGTCCAAGACAGTTTTTTTGTAAGAATTCCCTTCGCGCTGCTTGTTTTGCGCCTGTTGCGGGGCCCGCGCCGCCGTTCTGCGCCATCTGCCCCGGGTTATCAACAGAAAATGTTGAAAGGCCTGTGGACAAGCCCGCCGGAAACGTTACAACTCGTTGATGCGGCGGCATTTTCATGCCGCGCCCGTTTCGCATCGGCACGACTCGTCATATGATGGACCCGGCGCATGAGTCACCATCGACGCGCGTGAACGGCCTACGCCCAACGCACGCGATAAACCGCCAATGCCAACAAATATGCGAGCCGACCATGAACAAGCCCAGCGAACGCATCGTCGTATTCGTCACGACCGCGCAGAAACGCGCGATCACCGCCGCCGCCGGCAATCTGGGCATTAGCGTCAGCGAACTGATGCGGCGCGCGGTACTGAGCTTCGGGGCGACCAGCGAACAGGTGAAAGCGGCCAGTATCGTCGACCGGCTACGCGCGCCGCGCGAGCCGGACGCGCTCGACGCGGCGCTGCAACGGGTCGCGCGCGGCACGCGGCACGCGCGGGCGGCGCTGCCGGCCGCCTTGCAAACACGAGACGGCAGCCATTCCGCCGCGCCGGCAGACGGCGTTGCCGCGCCGCATGCGGATGAATTGCCGGACATGCCCGCCGCTGCAAACCCTGCGCCCCTGCTGCCGGCCGGCGTACTAGCCGCCCTCGCCGCCACCGCAGCCGACGAAGAAGCCGCCGCGGCAGCCGAAGCCGTGGCTCGCGTCACTGCGGCCAAAGCGGCGGCAACAGCCGGATCGGCGACGGAAGAAACGAAAACGGAAGTGCAGCCGCTCAGCGTGCTCAAGCGCCCGCGCCTCGACTCCGCCGCTCGCGACGAAGCCGATCCGCACGGCGACCCGAGCACCGAAGGCGGCCGCTTTGCGTGAACGGCGTTGAATGACGCCATGAATGGCGTCATGCGGGAACGATGCGCCGGGAAATCAGCAATCAGCGATTGCGCATCGTCGCATCATGGCATTGCGAGGCTTTCGGCATTGCAAGGTGAAACAGTCGAACCGCCTCGCGTCCGGCAGCGGCATATTGGAAACGCACACGCCAGACGGCCTCCAGGCGCAGCTCATGCGGCAACGCCGCACTGCGCCGCCCGCGTGCGGCGCCTGCTCGAGCGTGCGCTTGACACGCGATCATATTTTCACATTCGCGACACCGATGGCGAGCAGAGTTCGCGATTGCCTCATCATGCCCTTTAAGACGTTTTTAAGAGATTGCGTGGTGTAATATCCGCGAGCAGCTGAATTCCCGTCGCGCATTTTAACCGCTGCGCACTGTTTGCAAACCCGATTTTACGAACCCGGACAATTTACGGCGCCGCTATTGCAATCGGCGCATGCGCCCCGAAATCCGGTGCGACCGCTTGCGCAGCTTCGAGCGCAGCGGCGTAAAGTAACAGCTGAAAAGCAGTTAAGCGCGCTGGGATTTATTCAGCGCCGATTACATTCTTTGGAGGTTTTCATGTCGCTTTTTGACAGCATTTCGCGCACGCTTAAAGGTCTCCTGAACGATGCAGCCGATTCGGTGCAAGACCCGTCACGCGACTCGCGCCAGATCGTGCGCGAACTCGACGACAGCATCGCTAAAGCGGAGAACTCGCTGATCGAGATTCAGGCGCAAGTGGCCACGCAGCAAAGCAAGCGCGATGTTGCCGCGGACAAGGCGAAGAAATACGAAGACGGCGCCAAGCGCGCGCTGCAATCCGGCGACGAAGCGCTGGCGCGTGAAGCCCTCGGCGCGCAAGCCACCGCCGAAGCCGAACGCGACGCGCTGGCCAAGGAGCTGACCACGCTGGAACCTTCGGTTGAACAGTTGAAGAGTCAGATCGAAGACATGCGCGCCCGCCGTAACGACCTGAACGCACGCTCGAACATTCTGCAAGCCAAGCAGCAGATCGCTCAGGCCAAGGACGTCGCGGCAACCGCGTTGGGTGGTATCGGCGGCCAGAATCTGTCCGAAGATTTCCAGAAGCTGGAAGACAAGGTCGCGCTGTCCAATGCCCGTTCCGACGCGCGTCTGAATTCGGCTGACGTGAAGAGCGGCAAGGCGCTCGACGACAAACTCGCGGATCTGAACCGCGGCCCGTCGGTCGAAGACCGTCTCGAAGCGTTGAAGAAACAGATCAATACGCCGGCCCAGTAATTGTGTTGACGGGATGGCGCAGGGGCAGTTCGCAGTAAGCCGTCAGGCAGCGTCCGCATGGTGCGACGCTGCGAGTTTTACCGGCGTTCCGGGCGTATTCCGGCACCCCCGCCACATGCGTATTAACCGGAGCGCCGGCCGCCGGATCGCCGGCCGCCGGAATCGATTGCCAAGGAGACGGGCGCGCAGCGCCCGGCCCGTACATGAAAAAATTTCTCGCAACCGCGTTCGCTTCACTGCTGCTGGCGTCGGCCGCGGCGTTCGCCGTCCCGACGGTTCAGCAGATCGAATCCGCGATGTCGCAAGGCAACTGGCAACAAGCCGGCGCAGGCTTGAGCGAAGTGCTGCAAGCGCATCCGAACAATGCCCGCGCGCACTATCTGTACAGCCAGGTGCTCGATCGCGAAGGCCGTTATGCCGACGCGCTCGCCCAGGTCCAACAGGCCAAGACGCTCGACCCGCAAATCCGCTTCACCGACCCGACCCGTTTCGCGCAAACCGAAGCGCGCATCCGCAAGGACGCGGAACGTGCCGGCGGCAACACCACGAATCGCGCGGCTAACCCGTTCGTGCAACAGAACACGCCGGCCGTGCAGCAACAGTCGGCGATGGTGTCGCAGGCGCCGCAACGGCATGGTCCGGGGATCGGCTTGTGGATCGGCATGATTCTCGTCATCGGCGTGATCGCGCTAGTGCTGCGCTGGACACTGCGCCGCGCCCGCTCGCAAGACGATTCGCGCGCCGACGACGATCGTCGCGTGCAACTCAAGCGAGCGACCGACATGTTGAACGCCGTGCGTTCGTTGAAGCTCGACGTCAAGCTCTCCACCGTGCAAGGGCATGAAGCGCTGGAGAAGGAAGTCGAAGCGACCGAAGAACAGCTGCGCGGCCTCATGGAAACGCTGTCGAACGGCAAGAACCCGGTGCCGCCGTATCAGCTGGACGAACTGGAGCAGCGCATCGCCAGCCTGCGCGCACGCGCTGACGGGCGGCCCGATCCGCATGCCACGCCGGCCGTCGCCAGCACACCGCAGTCGCCGTATGCGCAGGAAGCCGAGCGTTTCGGCAATCCGCCGCAAGCGCCCTATCCGCAGCAAGGCCCTTATCAGCAACAGCCGCAGGTGATCGTGCAGCAAGGCGGCGGCGGTTTCGGCGGCGGCATGGGCGGCTTGCTGACCGGCGTGCTGCTCGGCGAAGCGCTGAATTCCGGCCGTGAACGCGTGGTCGAACGCGATGTGATCGTCGATGACGAAACGCGTCGCCGCGGCAGCAACGAAGGCGGCAATGGTGGCGGGCTCGATTTCGGCCAGGGTTCGAACGACTGGAACGACAACAGCGGCGGCGGCGTCGATCTGGGCAGCAACGACGACTCCGGCGGCTGGAACGATACCTGAGCACGACCAGAGCACGCGCTTTCGGTACGCCGCCAATGAAAAAACAGGCTCCTTCACGGAGCCTGTTTTTTTGCGCTTCCTCTCTACGCCCTCGCCGCTTCGTGTTGCGCGAGCAGCACGGACCCCGCAAACAGCCTGACGATGAAACGCTCCGCATAAGCGATCAGGGCTTCCCGGCGCGCGGCATTGGCGGCGATGTATTCATCCGACAGATGAAACAGTTGCAGCACGATCTGCGTGCAGACTTCGTCGATAGTCTCGCGGGCTAGCGCCGGCATCAGATTCAACTGCGCGACGTCGTCCGCCATTTCCGCCGACACCTCGTAGAGGTTCGCACGTACCGCTTCGCGTAGCACCGGCGAGGTGCCGTGATACTCGACCAGCGCGCTGCGGAAGGCTTCGCGGCTTTCCAGCGCGAACTCGAAAAACGCCAGGCAGGCGCGGCGCGGCACGCTATGCGGCTCGTCGTGCGCGGCCAGCCAGCGTTCGCGCCGCAGCATCGGCCGCAAGCGGCGGCTCACCGATTCGACCGCTTCGCGCGCCAGATCGTCGAGCGTGTTGAAATGACGATAGAACGTGTTGGGATTCAACCCCGCCTCGCGCGCCAGTTCGCGCAAACCCAGGCTCGCAAAACTGCGGCCGCCCGCAGTCAGGCGCAACGCGGCTTCGATCAGCTTGCGCTTGCCGGGCGGTAATTCCTGCCCGGCCGCGGCGTAGTCAGCGGCGGGCGCCGCTTCGGGTACGGATATCATGAGGTTTCAATCGGCGCGAAACACGTGCGTTTAATTGTCGTACTCTAAACGATCTTGACGCGAAGTGTACAGTTGTCTACCCTGCGCGTCAGGCTGCAGTAGACACCTGCAGACACCTGAATTTTGCAGTCCCTCGACCAACTCCGGAGACCCGCCGTGACACCTGCCTCATCTGCCACGCCACGCATTGCCATTGTCGGAAGCGGATTCGCGGGCATCGGCATGGCGATTCGCCTTCAGCGAATGGGCATCACGTCGTTTACGGTCTACGAGGCGGCCGGCGATATCGGCGGCACGTGGCGCGACAACGCCTATCCCGGCGCGGCCTGTGATGTGCCGTCGCATCTGTATTCGTTTTCTTTCGAACCCAACCCGGCGTGGTCGCGCGCGTTCAGCGGCCAGGCGGAAATCTTTGCGTACCTGAAGCATTGCGCGCGCAAGTACGGCGTCGAGCGTTTCGTGCGATGCAACGCGCGCGTGAGCGCCGCGCGCTTCGATGAAGCGCGGCAGATATGGCACGTCGAGATCGATGCGAACGGCCAGCGCGAAAGCATCGAAGCCGATGTCGTGATCGCCGCGAGCGGTCCGCTGTCGCGGCCGGCCATGCCGCAAATCGCCGGGCTCGAGCGCTTCGAAGGCAAGCTGTTTCACTCGGCCCGCTGGGACCATGCGTATCCGCTCGAAGGCAAGCGCGTCGCCGTCATCGGCACCGGCGCGAGCGCGATCCAGTTCGTGCCGCGGATCCAGCCGCGCGTCGCCCGGCTCGAACTGTTCCAGCGCACCGCGCCGTGGATCATGCCGAAGCCCAACAAACCGATCGGCCCGCGCGCGCGTTGGCTGTTCCACCATCTGCCGTTCACGCAGCGTTTCGTGCGCAATGCCATCTATTGGCAACTCGAATCGCGCGCGATCGCGTTCGTCGTCAATCCGAAGCTGATGAAGTTTCCGATGAAGTTCGGTCTGAGCTATCTGGAACGGCGCGTCAAGGATCCGGCGCTGCGCGCCAGGTTAACGCCGAACTACCGGCTCGGCTGCAAGCGCGTGCTGTTGTCGAGCGACTATTATCCGGCGCTCGGTCAGCCGAACGTCGACGTGGTGACGGCCGGCATCCGCGAGATCGTCGCCGACGGCATCGTGACCGAGGACGGCGCGCATCACCCCGCCGACGCGATCATTTGCGGCACGGGCTTCCAGGTCAATGACGTCGGTGCGCCGTTCGACGTGACCGGCATCGGCGGCGCCGATCTCGGTGCGATGTGGCTGCGCGACGGCCCGCAAGCGTACCTCGGCACCAGCATCGCGAACTTCCCGAACTTCTTCATGATGGCCGGCCCGAACACCGGCCTCGGTCACAATTCGATGATCTACATGATCGAGTCGCAGGTGCAATACATCGCCGATTGCCTGCGCGAACTGCGCCGGCGCCGCGCGCGCACGATGAATCTGCGGCCCGACGTGCAGCGCGACTTCAACGCGCGTTTGCAGAAAGAGATGCAGCACTCCGTCTGGGCGAGCGGCTGCCATAGCTGGTATCAGACGAAGAGCGGCAAGGTGACCGCGATCTGGCCGGGCTTCACGTTCAGTTTTCGCAAGCGCACGCGCCGCGTGCGGCCGCGCGATTATCGCTTTGCGCCTTGATGCGCGTCGATGTGCATTGATTCGTGACGATTCATGGTTTTGCGTTCTCGCTGCATACGTGGAATCGCGTCGCCGACGAACTCAAGCGCACGCATCGCGCGATCCGTCTCGATCTGCTGCCGTTCGGCGTAACAGGTCCGCTGCGCTCGACTTCCGGCGCGATCGAAACGATGAATCTGCCGACCTACCGGCGCTTTATCGATACGTTCATGCAGGCGCTGGGCATTGTGCGCGCGACGCAATCAGGCGTCAGACGCAAAAAACCTAGACCGCCATAACGGCCCTCTTCCTCTCGGCTCTCTGCATGAAGTAATTCCCCACCACGACCCCAACCGTGACGACGGCAATGAACAGAGTAGCAAGCGCATTCATCTCGGGATTCAACCCAAGCCGAACACGGGAGAAAACCACCAGTGGCAAGGTAGTCGACCCAGGACCCGACAGGAACGCCGACAAAACCAGATCGTCGATCGACAGAGTGAATGACAACAGCCACCCGGACACAAGCGCCTGCGAAATCAGCGGCAACGTAATGGAGAAAAACACCCTGACCGGCGTAGCGCCAAGATCAAGCGCCGCTTCTTCAAGAGCAGGATGCAATTCCTTCACGCGGGACTGAACGATGATGGCCACATAAGAAATACACAGCATCACGTGCCCGATCCAGATCGTGAAAATGCCACGCCCGGCGGGCCATCCCAGCCACTTGGCCATTTCGATGAACAACAGCAGCAGCGAAATCCCCTGAATCACCTCGGGAATCACCAGCGGTGCATTGATCATCCCGGTATAGAGCGTAAAGCCGCGAAACCGTCCCATTCGCGCGAGCACAAACCCGGCCCACGTGCCGATCACGACGGAAGCAAACGCCGTCAACAAGGCCACCCGCAAAGACAACCACGCGGCGGCAATCAACTCGTCATCGTGCAGCAACGCCGCATACCAGCGCGTCGAGAAGCGCGTCCACACCGTGACCAGCTGCGATTCATTGAACGAATACACAACCAGACTCACGATCGGAACATACAGAAACAAAAACCCAATCCCCAATGCAATGAACTGCAAAATCCGGTTCGGCTTCATCAGCGCCCTTCCTCCATCGCCTTAGCCTGCGCGTATTGGAAAAACGCCATCGGCACCAATAGCAACAACACCATCGCACACGTCACGGCAGACGCCATCGGCCAATCGGCATTGTCGAAAAACTCATTCCACATCACGCGGCCAATCATCAGCGTGTTCGCGCCGCCCAGCAATTCGGGAATCACGTACTCGCCTACCGCCGGGATGAACACCAGCAAACAACCGGCGATGATGCCGTTCTTCGACAGCGGCAAGGTGATCTGCCAGAACGCCTTCCACGGCTTCGCGCCGAGGTCGTAGGCGGCTTCCAGCAAGGTCATGTCCATCTTCACCAGGTGCGCGTACAGCGGCATCACGAGAAACGGCAGGTACGAATACACCATGCCGATATAAACCGCGGTATTCGTGTGGTACAGCTCGACCGGCGTATGAATCAAGCCGGTCGACATCAGAAAGTTGTTCAGCAAACCGTTGTTCTTCAGAATCCCGATCCACGCATATACGCGAATCAGAAACGACGTCCAGAACGGCAGCATCACCGCCATCATCAGCAGGTTGCGCCTCGCCGGATTCGAACGCGCGATGTAGTACGCCATCGGATAACCGATCAGCAAACACAGCAAGGTCGATATCGCCGCCACCACCACGGAATTCACATAGGTCGCGAAATACAGGCTGTCGGTCAGCAAAAACGCGTAATGCGACAGATCGAGCGCGACGTGAATCACGCCGTCCGTATAGGTCGTCAGTTCCGTATACGGCGGAATGCCGAGCTGCAAATCGGCGAAGCTGATCTTCACGACCAGCAGGAACGGTACGAGGAAAAACAGCAGCAGCCAGGTGAACGGCCCGGCCACCACCGCAGTGCGGCCGGTCAGGTTGAAGCGGCGCACCGGCCACGCTGCCAGAGAACTCACCAGGCGCTTCATGATGTCAGCACCACGCCGGCCGATGCGCTCCAGCGCACATACACTTCGTCGCCCCAGGTGGGCGGATCGATCTCCGTCAAGGCGAGGCTCGTGACGTTCGCAATCACCGTTTTGCCGGCCTCGAGCTTCACGTGATACAGCGAATAGCCGCCCATGTACGCGATATTCGTGACGACGCCCTTGCCCCAGTTGTACGCGCCTTCAGGCGGCTTGCGCGTGAGCGCGATACGCTCGGGCCGCACCGAGATCGTCACCGGCATGCCGAGCGGCCCGCTGATGCCGTGACTCACGTAGAGTCGGCACGGCAGATCGGGCGTTTCGATAAACACGTGATCGGGCTCGTCCTCGACGGTACGGCCTTCGAACAGATTGGTCGAGCCGATGAACTCGGCTGAAAAGCGGCAGTTCGGAAATTCGTACACTGCGTGCGGCGTGCCGAGCTGGACGATCTCGCCTTCGCTCATCACGGCAAGGCGGCCGGCCATCGTCATCGCCTCTTCCTGGTCGTGGGTCACCATGATGCAGGTCACGCCGACCTTGTCGAGAATGTTGACCAGTTCGATCTGGGTGCGCTGACGGATCTGTTTGTCGAGCGCGGACATCGGCTCGTCGAGCAACAGGAGTTTGGGCCGCTTGACCAGCGAGCGCGCGAGCGCCACGCGCTGCTGCTGACCGCCGGAGAGCTGATGCGGCTTGCGCTTCGCGAAGCGGGTCATCTGCACCAGTTCGAGCGTGTTCTGCACACGCTCTTTCATCTCGGCTTTCGGCACGCCTTCCTGCCTGAGGCCGAAGGCAACGTTGGCCTCGACCGTCATGTGCGGAAAGAGCGCGTACGACTGGAACATCATGTTGGTCGGGCGGCGGTACGGCGGCAACTGCGCGAGGTCTTCGCCGTCGATCAGAATCTTGCCCGAGGTCACGGTTTCGAGGCCTGCGAGCATGCGCAGCAAGGTCGACTTGCCGCAGCCGGAACTGCCGAGCAGCGCGAACAGTTCGCCCTTTTTCACCGACAGACTGACCTGCTTGACCGCCACGGTCTCGCCGAATTTTTTCACGACGTCGACGATCTGCACGAAATTGTCCGCGGCGTCGTCCGCAACGGCGAGATGGCTCGGGGACCGTGCTACAGCCCCCGCCAGCACGCCCGTCTGGTCACTACTCATCATAATGCTGCTTCACTCCGGCGTTTGACGAACAAAGCCCCCGGTGGACACCGAGGGCTTCATGATGATGCTTACCCGTTCACTCTGGCCGCGGGTCAGCGGCCCGACTTGAATTCAGTCCACAGCCGCGTTTGCAGCCGCTGGATTTCCGGCGGCAACGGCTTGAGCAGGAACAGGGTCTTGATGACTTCAGGCGGCGGATACACGGCCGGGTCGCTCGCCACGTCCTTGTCCACGTACTTGCGCGCTTCGAGGTTGGTGCTCGGATAGTAGACGGCGTTGGTGATCGCGGCGTGCACCTGTGGCGTCTCGATGTAGTTGATCCACTCGTGCGCGGCTTCCTTGTTCTTCGCGTCCTTCGGAATCGCCATCACGTCGAACCACACCGGCGCGCCGCCCTTCGGAATGTAGTACTCGATCTTGTAGGCCTTCTTCGCTTCGACCGCGCGATGCTTGGCGATCACGACGTCGCCCGACCAGCCGTATGCAAAGCACACGTCGCCGCCAACCAGATCGTTGATATAACCCGACGAGTTGAACTGCGTGATGTACGGACGGATCTTCTTCATCATCGCGAGCGCGGCGCGGTAGTCGGCCGGGTTCGTGCTCATCGGATCCTTGCCGATGTAGTGCAGCGCGGCGGCGAACATCTGGTCCGGTGCGTCGAGCACGGACACGCCGCAGGCTTTCAGCTTCGAAATGTTTTCCGGCTTGAAGAGAACGTCCCAGTTGTCGAGCGGCACGTTCTTGCCGAGGATCTGCTGCGCCTTGGTGACGTTGTAGCCGAGGCCGGTCGTACCGTACGCCCAGGGCACCGTGTACTTGTTGCCCGGATCGGCGCCGGCCACCAGCGCCATCAGCGACGGGTCGAGATATTTCAGGTTCGGCAGCTTCGATTTGTCGAGCGGAGCGAAGATGCCTGCGGAGATCTGCTTGCCGGCGTAGTTGCTGGTCGGCACGACGATGTCGTAGCCGGAATGGCCGGTAAGGAGCTTGGCTTGCAGCGTGTCGTCGCTATCGTAGTTGTCATACTTGATCTGGACGCCGGTCTGCTTGGTGAAGTTCGGGATGGTGTCCTTCGCGATGTAATCGGACCAGTTATACACATTCAGCTGCGTGTCTTTCGCAACGGCTGTCAACCAGGGCGCCGCGCACAAGACCAGCGCCGCCACTTGCCCTACTACTCGTTTTTTCATCCCGTTCTCCGATCCTGACCGGCCCGAGCCGGACTCGTCCTCACTCACGCCGCGAAACATCACCCGCGGCTCCCCTGAAAAACCCGAAAACTACCATCAATTATTGCGCGCTTCAAAAAAAATGCCAGGTTGTCGCGCAAACGGTACAGCGTAAGCCGCGCCGCTACAAAATGGGCGCAATTTTAGCGAGTTATCAGCCCGTGTCTACCCGAAAAAAACACCAGTGGCCGTCCCGGTGCGATCGCGTCGTCACGTTGCGCGTGCTGCGTGCGCGGGGTTCGCGCTCCGGGTTCGCCGCTGGGTTCGCTGCTGGGTTCGCCGCCGGGCTCGCTTCGGTCACGCGAGTGTAACCGTCGACGGTTGGCGTCGACGGTTGACGTCGGGCGCCTATGCGCATCGGCTATTGTCTGAGCGACGATCAACGGACTGCCGTTTCACGGTGCACAAATAGCTGACGGAAAGACAAAGCGGGACAAAGAAGGTTTTTTGTTTGCTCTGCTCGATCCGTTTCTGCCCGATCCCTATGCGAACGAAGCTATTTTGTAAGTATTCTCTTAGCATCTCCCGATGACGCGCGACGACATCGCTCGGCACGGCGTCGTTTGACGCTGGGCCGCGTTCCTCATTGCGCCCTTCCTTGCCACAGCAAGACGCATTCGCCGCATCGGTTAACATAGCGGAACTCCGCTTCCCGCCCAAGGTTTCCGATGGCTTCGAATCTCCACGATCTTCCCGACAGCCCGTGCATCGGCGTCTGTTCCACGCTCTTCGACGAAGTCTGCAAGGGCTGCGGCCGCACCGCAGCCGAAGTGTCCAACTGGGTGTTCCTCAGCGACGAGGAAAAGCACGCTGTGTGGGTCCGGATCCAGCAGGATGGCACGGCAATGCGCTTCAAATATGACAAGCTGTGACCTCCGTTGGGTTCGTTTCGCGCTTGCCATAGAAAACGCCGGGATATCCCGGCGTTTTTTTGAGCGCTAATTTTGAGCGCCGAGCCTGACAAGGCTGTCATCAGAACCGCATACCGACGCCCAGGCCGACCACCACCGGGTCGATACTCAGCCGACCGAGCGACTGACCGCCGAGCGATGCATCGGTGTGCATCCAGATCTTCTTGATGTCCGCGTTGACGAACAGCGACCTGGTCACCTGCACGTCGACGCCGGCTTGCAGCGCCGGGCCGAAGCTGTGATTGGTGATCGAGATCGGCTGGCCGCCGGCGTTCAGGCCGTTGTTGTAGAAGTACGTGTAATTGATACCCGCGCCGACATACGGACGAATGCGCCCCGCGTGATTGAAGTGATATTGCAACAGCAGCGTGGGCGGCAACACGTTCACGCCGCCGAGATTGCCGAGGCTCGATGTGAGCTGATGGCGCGAGGTGGCCAGAATCAGCTCGACGCCGAGGTAATCGCGGATCATGTACGTCAGATCCAGCTCCGGCACGATTGCATTGTTGACGCCCACATTCAGCGCCGACAGCGATTGGCTGGTCTCCACGTTCGGCACGATGCTGATCGCGCGCAGACGCACCAGGACGTCGCCGGCATGAATGCCGTTCATCTGGTCGTCACCGGCTGCATGCGCCTGCTGAGCCAGAGCGCCCGCGCATAGCAGACTCGACGCGACGGCGGCCGCCTTGATTTTTTTCCTGAGCGAGTGCTTCATGTGCTTCCCCGAGTGTTTGTTTGCGTGCGGGGATTGTCGAGGGTCTCGCCAGGCTCCGCGTTGACCCGCATCAACCCAGCGAGTACGCCCATCGCCCTGCGACAGCCGGTCGCGTCGCGCCGGTCAGCAGCAATTCGATCAGATCGTGCACGCTGCGAATTGCCGTGCCGAACGGCAACGCTTCGCGGCCGCGGAAGAACAGACCATTGGCCACGTCGCCGCGCAACGCCGCGGCGAGCCGCGTATCGATGCAGAAGTGGCCGAATTTCTCGATTCCGTCGCGCATGCCGCACACGCTGAGGCACTCGAGCGCGGTCGGGCAGACTTGTTTGAGCGCGCCGATCTTCTCGCGAATTCTTGTTTCGTTGCGCAGATAGCGCATCAGCCAGGGCGTTTTCACGGCGCGCGCGGGCAGTCCCGTCACGCTGACGAACTCGACGATGTCGTCGGGCGTCGCGTCAGCCAGCACGCGCTTGAAGTTGGGATGCGCATCGCCTTCTTCGGTGACGGCGAACGGCGTGCCGAGCTGCACGCCGTTTGCGCCCGCGCTCAACAGATTGCGCACCGCTTCGTGGCTATTGACGCCGCCCGCGACGATCAGCGGCACGTCGTTGCGATCCAGGCCGAGTGACGCAAATACTGAATCGAGCTCTTCGAGAATGCGAAAAAAGTCGAAGCGCGGGTCGTGCAGGTCGGCGAGGTTGCTCACACCGAGGTGTCCGCCTGCATGGGCGGGATGTTCGATCACCACTGCGTCCGGCAGACGGCCTTTTTTCAGCCATTTTTTCAGCACCAGGGCGACGCCACGGCTGTCCGACAGGATGGGAATCAGCGCAATGTCGTGGCCATCGGTCATGTCGGGCAAATCGAGCGGCAGGCCCGCGCCCATCACGATCGCATCGGCACCGTTTTCACAGGCGACGCGCACGTAGTCTGCTTGCGCGCTGACTGCTTTCATCACGTTGACGGCGATCATGCCGCGGCCTTCGCTGATTGCTTTCGCGGAGTGGATCTCGCGGGCCAGCGCGGTGAGGTTGGCTTGTTCCAGGGTAGCCCGGTCCGGGCTTTGACGGCAGAGTTCGCTCAGATCGGCATGGTGATGGCGCAGGTCGATGCTGGCGATGGTGCCGAGAGCGCCCTCGCGGGCGACCGTGCCGGCGAGCCGGTGAGCCGAGATGCCGACACCCATACCGCCTTGCACGATCGGCAGCAAGGTGCGGCCGCGGATGACCAGAGGTGGGAAGGAGTGAGAGGTAAACATGGCGACCTATGGGTTCGGTTTTTCGAAACGGTCATAGTCGTTGTTGGGGCGCGATTTGCATTGCGCTGGGTCAAGCGGTTGGCGACATGTTTGAGTTTCTGGTTGGAGGGTTGACGCTCGTCACGCTGTAGCAGGGTCTTTGTGCGGCGCATTGGCGCGGGATGGTTTGGTTTTTTCGGGCAAGGACAGTCACGGCCGCAGGCACATATAAAAAAAAGCCCGCTTCAAAGAAGCAGGCTCAGAAGCGGGCTTTGCAGTAGAACGTGAGGCAGCGAACGGCTTATTGCACGCCCTGGGTCAACAGGAAGTCTTCATAGTTGCCGCCGAAGTCGTTCAACGTGCCATTAGTGCGCACTTCGATGATCCGGTTCGCGAGACCGCTCACAAACTCCCGGTCGTGCGACACGAAAATCAGCGTGCCTTCGTACTTGTCGAGCGCGATCTGCAGCGATTCGATCGACTCCATGTCCATGTGGTTGGTCGGCTCGTCCATCAGCAGCACGTTGTGGCGGCCCAGCATCAGCTTGCCCCAGATCATGCGACCCTTCTCGCCGCCCGACAGAACCTTCACGGACTTGCGGATGTCGTCGGCATTGAACAGCAGCCGGCCGAGCGTGCCGCGCACCATCTGCTCGTCGTCGCCTTCCTTACGGTAGCCGTCGATCCACTCCATCAGCGTGACGTCGGCCGGAAACTCTTCATACGTATCCTGCGGCATGTAACCGACATTGGCGTTTTCAGCCCACTTCACCATGCCGTGATCGAGCGTGAGCTTGCCGAGCAGCGAACGCAGCAGCGTGGTCTTGCCCGCGCCGTTCTCGCCGATGATCGCGATACGCTCGCCCGGCTGCACGCTGATGCTGAAATCGTTGAAGATCTGGCGCTCGTACTTCTTCGAGATCTTGTCGGCCACCACAGCAATGTTGTGCAGCTTCTTCTCGTATTCGAAGCGGATGAACGGATTCTGCCGCGACGACGGCTTGAATTCCTCGATCTTGATCTTGTCGATCATCTTCAGACGGCTGGTCGCCTGACGCGCCTTCGACTTGTTGGCCGAGAAGCGGCGCACGAAGTCCTGCAGGTCGGCGACGCGCTCTTTCGCCTTCGCGTTGGCGTTCTGCTGACGCTCGCGCGCCTGCGTGCTCGCCAACATGTAGTCGTCGTAGTTGCCCGGATAGACCTTCAGCGTGCCGAAGTCCATGTCGGCCATGTGCGTGCAGACCTGGTTCAGGAAGTGCCGGTCGTGCGAGATGATGATCATCGTCGAGTTGTACTGGTTGAGCACGTCCTCCAGCCAACGGATCGAGTTGATGTCCAGGTTGTTGGTCGGCTCGTCCAGCAGCAGCACGTCCGGCTTCGAGAACAGCGCCTGCGCGAGCAGCACGCGCAGTTTCCAGCCAGGCGCCACGTTGCTCATGGGGCCGTTGTGGTCTTCGATCGCAATGCCGATGCCGAGCAGCAGTTCGCCCGCGCGCGCTTCGGCCGTGTAGCCGTCATACTCGGCGAACTTCGCTTCGAGTTCGGCGGCGTGCATGTAATCGTCGTCGGTAGCGTCCGGGTTCGCGTAGATCGCATCGCGCTCGGTCATTGCGGCCCACATTTCGGTGTGGCCCATCATCACGACGTCGAGCACGCGAACGTCTTCGTACGCGAACTGGTCCTGGCGCAGCTTGCCGAGGCGGACGTTCGGCTCGAGCATCACGTTGCCCGCGCTCGGCTCCAGATCGCTGCCGAGGATCTTCATGAAGGTGGATTTACCGCAGCCGTTCGCACCGATCAGGCCATAGCGGTTCCCTTCCCCGAATTTGACCGAAATGTTCTCGAAGAGGGGCTTCGGCCCGAATTGCATGGTGATATTGGCGGTAGACAGCACGGCGCGTCCCTTTGAATGTGATATCGGCGAAAAACCCAATATTTTAGCAGGTTATCGCGAATTCAACCCGCGCGTGCGCCACGCTTGCGCGCTTTCACGCCTCTTTCCCGCGTCCGGCGGCCCTTTGCTCGCCTCGAAACCGCCGTTGCGTCACCTTTGCGTCGGCCTCGAAGCTAGCCTTTAGCCGCCGCGCGGCGTGCACGGTGTGCCCCGCGCGCAGCAGATGCCGGATCATCGGCGCGCCCATCAAACCGGGACCGCAAAAACCAGCTTCCACATTCAAGCCTCGTCAGTTTCAGGTTGAGTTTGCGCGGACATGATAACGGCCGCGCCTGCCACCGGCATATCGGGCACGCGATGTGCGGGATGACTCGCTCACGCGGGGGACTTCGGTCGAGTTCCATTGCCTATACTTTTTGCACACCAACGAAGATCAAAGGAGGAAGTTCATGTCAGACCACGTCTATAAACAAATCGAGCTGACCGGTTCATCGACCAAGTCGATCGACGACGCCATCAGCACCGCGATCTCCAAAGCGTCGAAGACCTTGCGCAATTTGCACTGGTTCGAGGTGACGGAAACGCGGGGCCAGATCGAGGACGACAAAGTCGCCTACTGGCAGGTGACGATCAAGGTCGGCTTGCGCATCGAATAAGCAGCGCGCGATCCATCTGAACGAACGTCGAAGCAGAATCCGCACCAAAAAGAAGCTGCGTCCGTACTGGACGCAGCTCCTCGAAGCGGCGGTTGCCGACACCGCCGCCTGGTCGATCGCGACCCGGTCTGGCGAGCCCCCGGTCTGGCGAGCCCCCCCCGGTCAAGCGAGACCCGGTCATTCATTACGAAGCTACATTACTTCGGCAGCGAACCGTCCACGCCTTCCACATACCAGTTCAGACGCTGCAATTCCGGATCCGTCAGCGTCTTGCCGGCCGGCACCTTCACCGCGCCAGCCTGGTCCTTGATCGGGCCGGTGAACACGTCCCACTTGCCGCCCGCCAGTTCATCGCGTTTCGCCGCCACCTGCTTTTGCGCGTCGGCCGGAATCGCCGACGTGTTCAGGTCCTCAAGATTGACGGCCTTTTGCGGAATGCCCCACCACACCGGATCGTTCTTCCACTTGCCGTCCAGCACCTGCTGGATCGCCGCGTTGTAATACACGCCCCAGTGCGCGACCACCGAACCGAGGTGCGCGTCAGGACCGAACTTCTTCATGTCCGAATCCCAGCCGAACGCATGCACGTGCTTTTCCGATGCGGTCGCGAGTGTGGCGCTCGAATCGGTATTTTGCAGCAACACGTCGGCGCCCTGGCCGATCAGCGTTTCAGCAGCCTGCTTTTCCTTGCCCGGATCGAACCAGCTGTTGATCCAGATGACCTTGGTGTGCACCTTCGGATTCACCGAACGCGCGCCGAGCGTGTACGCGTTGATGTTGCGGATCACTTCGGGAATCGGCACCGAGGCGACGAAGCCGAGCGTGTTGGTCTTCGTCACGTAGCCCGCGGCGACGCCGGCCAGATACGCGCCCTGATACATGCGCACATCATAGGTGCCGAAATTCGGCGCCTTCTTGTAGCCGGTTGCGTGCAGGAACACCGTGTCAGGGAAGTCCTTCGCGACCTTCAGTTCGAAATCCTGATAGCCGAAGCTCGAACCGATGATGATCTTGTTGCCCTTGTTCGCCAGATCGCGGAACACGCGTTCGGAGTCGGCCGATTCCGGCACGTTCTCGATACGCGTGATCTTGATCTTGCCGCCGAACTTCGCTTCCGCTTCCTTCGAACCCTGGTCGTGCGCGAAAGTCCAGCCGGCGTCGCCCGGGTTGCCAAGGTAGACGAACACGACGCCCGGCGCGTCGGCGGCCTGCGCGGTTTGCGCGAGCGGCGCGGCGAGCGCCAGCGAGGCCGCGCCCCATGCAAAAGCGGTCAGCAGATTTCTTCTCTTCATGTTTTCTCCTGTCGTGTCTAACGAATGCGTGTTTATCAACTGATGTGAAACGTGTGGCCGGTCACGGGGGATGACCGCGTCAGCCTGCCGAGAAAAACGGCTTGCCGAGCGATGCAGGCGCATTCAGGCGGATCGTGTTCGGATTGCGCGAAATCAGCACCAGCACGACGACTGTCGCGATGTACGGCAGCATCGCAAGAAACTGTGTCGGCACCGGGACGCCGATTGCCTGCGCATAGAACTGCAAGCCGGTCACCGCGCCGAACAGCAGCGCGCCGATCAGCAGCCGCCCGGGGCGCCACGTCGCGAACACGACCAGCGCGAGCGCAATCCAGCCGCGGCCCGAGGTGAGCTGTTCCTGCCACAGGTGCAGGTTGACAATCGAGTAATAACCGCCCGCGAGCCCGGCCATGCCGCCGCCAAAGGCCACCGCGCCGTAGCGCACGCCGACCACCGGAAAGCCGACCGAGTGCGCGACTTGCGGCGATTCGCCGACCGAGCGCAGCACGAGCCCGGCGCGCGTGCGATACAGGAACCAGCCGATCACCGCGAACATCAGGAACGCGAGGTAATCGAGTGGCGTGAGGCTGAAGAGTGCGGGCCCAAGCACGGGAATCTTCGAGAGACCGGGAATGGTCCAGATGTCGATCGTCGCGCGCACGGCCGCCGACGTGTACGGCTTGCCGACATAAGCCGACAGCCCGATGCCGAAGATCGTCAGCGAAAGACCCGTGGCGACCTGGTTGGCGAGCATCGTGAGCGTGAGGAACGCGAACAGCAGCGACATCGCGAGACCGGCGCCGATCGCGGCGACCACGCCGAGCCAAGGGTTGCCGGTAATCGCGGTGACCGCGTAGCCGGTGACCGCGCCCATCAGCATCATCCCTTCGACGCCGAGATTGAGCACGCCCGACTTCTCGGCGACGAGTTCGCCCGCGCCCGCGAACATCAGCGGGATCGCGGCGGTGACGGCGCTCGAGGTGAGCGCGCTGGCTTGTTGAATATCCATGGAGATCCGGCGGGAAAATCAGTGAGCTAATTAGTGAACTTGTGCTGCCAGCGAACGGCGGCGCACGCGGTAGTTCACGAACAGGTCGGCGCCCAGCAGGCAGAACAGCAGCAGCCCCTGGAACACGCCGGAGAGTGCCTGCGGCAATTGCATCGAGGTCTGCACCGCTTCGCCGCCGAGATAGAGCAGCGCCATCAGCAGGCTCGCGAGCACGATGCCGACCGGATGCAGCCGTCCGACGAACACGACGATGATCGCGGTGAAGCCATAGCCCGGCGACCACGTCGCCTGCAACTGGCCGATCGGGCCGGCGATCTCGCCCATGCCGGCGAGGCCCGCCAGACCGCCGCTGATCAGCAGCGACGTCCAGATGGTTTTCTTGTCGGAGAAACCGGCGTAGCGCGCGGCGAGCGGCGCAAGACCGCCGACGTTCATCCGGTAACCCGCAAAGCTCTTGCGCACGAACAGCCACACGAGCGGAATCGCGATCAGCGTGACGAACACCGACGCGTTCAGACGCGTGCCGCGCAGCCATTTCCAGTGCCAGTCGCCGGCGAAGGTCGGGTACAGCGCGTCGCCGCTGAACATCTCCGAGAGCGGGAAGTTCATGCCCTGCGGATCGCGCCACGGGCCGCTCACCAGATAGATGAGCAACTGCGTCGCCACATACGTGAGCATCAGGCTGACGAGAATCTCGTTGGTGTTGAAGCGGCTCTTCAGCAGCGCAGGAATCGCCGCCCACACCATCCCGCCGAGCACGCCGGCGATCATCATGGTTGGCAGAATCCACCAGCCGGTGGCCTGATCGAAATAGATCGCGACGCCGCTCGCGGCAATGCCGCCAAGCAGCATCTGCCCTTCGGCGCCGATGTTCCAGACGTTCGCGCGATAGCCGATCGCGAGGCCGAGACCGATCAGACACAGGGGCGAGGCCTTCAGCAGCAATTCGGACCAGCCATTCGCGCTGGAGAGCGGCTCGATGAAAAACGCATGCATCGCTTGCAGCGGATCACGGCCGACGAGGCTGAAAATCAGAAAGCCGATCGCGAGCGTGAGCAAAGCGGCGATCAGCGGCACGGCGAGCTGCATCGTGCGCGAGGGCGTCGTGCGTGCTTCGAGTCGATACGGAAGAATCATGAGTAGCGTGTCTTTATGTGGGTTGCTGGCGTCGAAGAACAGCTCACGCGTGGGCCGTCTGTTCCGCCGAAGGCGCCGCATCCTCGCGGCCGCCGAACAGGCCCGCCATCCAGCGGCCGATTTCCTCGGCGTTGGTCGCGCCGGTCGCACGCACCGGCGAGAGTCTGCCGCGCGCGAGCACCGCGATGCGATCGCAGATGTCGAACAATTCTTCGAGCTCCTCGGAAATCACCAGAATCGCCACGCCGCGCGCGGACAGATCGAGCAACTGCTGCCGGATGAAGGCCGCCGCGCCGACGTCGACGCCCCAGGTCGGCTGTGCGACCACCAGCACCTTGGGCGCCTGCAAAATCTCGCGCCCCACGATGTATTTCTGCAAGTTGCCGCCGGAGAGACTTTGCGCCAGCGCTTCCGAGCCGCCGCAGCGCACGTCGAAGGCTTCGATGCAACGCTTCGCGAACGCGCGCATGGCGCCTGACCTGATCCAGCCGGAGTTCACCATCTGCTGACGATGCGCGGTCAGCAACGCGTTTTCCGACAGGGTCATGGCCGGCACTGCGCCGCGGCCGAGGCGCTCTTCCGGCACGAAACCCAAACCGAGTGCGCGCCGTCCGCCCGCGCCCATGCGCCCCGCCGCCTTGCCGCAGAGGGTGACCGCATCGGCGCGCACGCCGCGCTTCTCGCCCGAAAGCGCCGACAGCAGTTCAGCCTGCCCATTGCCCGACACGCCCGCGATGCCGAATATCTCGCCGGCATGCACGCCGAACGACACGTTATCGAGCGAGGTCCCGAACGGATCGTCGCTTTCCACCGACAGTTGCTTCACGTCGAGCAGCACGTCGCCCGGCTTATGCTCGCGCCGCGTGTAATCGGGCAGCGAATGGCCGACCATCAATTGCGCGAGCGACGCGTGCGTTTCCTCTTTCGGCTTCACGTGACCGGTCACACGGCCGCCGCGCATCACCGTCGCGGTGTCGCACAGTTCCTGGATCTCGTCGAGCTTGTGGCTGATGTAGAGGATGCTGCAACCTTCGGCAGCCAGCCGCCGAAGCGTCGCGAACAGCTTGCGGACCGCCTGCGGCGTGAGCACCGAAGTCGGTTCGTCCATGATCAGCAGACGCGGGTTCTGCAACAGGCAGCGCACGATCTCGACGCGTTGCCGCTCGCCCACGGTCAGGCTGTGAACGTGACGTTGCGGATCGATGTCGAGGCCGTAGTCGGCGGAGACTTCGCGGATGCGTTTCGCGAGCGTCTTCAGATCGAAGGGTTCGTCGAGCGCGAGCGCGATGTTTTCGCCGACCGTGAGCGTCTCGAACAGCGAAAAGTGCTGAAACACCATGCCGATGCCGAGCTTGCGCGCCGCCGCGGGACTGGCGATCTCGACCGCCTCGCCTTCCCAGCGGATCTCGCCGGCGTCGGGCCGCACCGCACCATAGATGATCTTCATCAGCGTGCTTTTGCCGGCACCGTTTTCGCCGAGCACGGCGTGGATTTCGCCCGGCGCGACGACCAGCGTGACGTCGTCGTTGGCGCGCACGGCTGGGTACTGTTTGGTGATGCCCTCGAGCACCAGCCGGGGCGCCGCCTGTTCCGGCCGCGTTGCCGGCTGCGCGGCGGCGCCGTCGCTATAAGAAGAGTCGCTCATGTGATTCCGTAATACGTCAGTGACTGCCGGTTACAGCGCGTCCGCCCGCCCTCACAGCGAGCGATCCGTCACCACAACCGGATGACAATACCTAATTCGACCCACTCAGTCGAGCCGTCAAAATTCCCCGCAAACCCGCGCCGTAGCGTGCTCCGCGGGTATCCCACTCTTGACGTGTTTTTGTGTTCATATTAAAAGCCGTATACCCCCACGCCCGCTCGATCAGCCAGAACATATATTTCGGAGAAGTCATGAGTCAGCAACGCGAGGCGATCGATACGTATTTACTGCGCGTCTTGCACACCCTGTTGATGGAACGCAGCGTCACGCGCGCGGCCGTCAAACTGAATCAATCGCAACCCGCGATCAGCGCGGCGCTGCGCCGTTTGCGCGACATCACCGGCGACCCGCTGCTGGTGCGCGGCAAGTCCGGCATGGTGCCGACCGAGTATGGCCTGCGCCTGCTCGAACCGGTGCAGAACGCGCTGCGCGAGATCGAGCGCATCAAGTTTCAGCAGCACAACTTCGATCCCGCCACCTCCATTCGCTGCTACCGGATCGGCTGCCCGGACTATCTGAACGTGCTGTTCGTGCCGACGGTGGTCGAACGCTTTCGTCAGGCCGCGCCGAATGCGACGCTCGAGTTTCACTCGCTCGGGCCGGCTTTCGACTACGAACTCGCGCTCGAGGACGGCAAGCTCGACATCGTGGTCGGCAACTGGCCGGAGCCGCCGGAGCAATTGCACCTGTCGAACCTGTTCGTCGACCAGATCGTCTGCCTGATGAGCAACACGCATCCGTTCGCCAAGCGCGGCGGGCTGACGCTCGACCAGTACCTGAATGCTCCGCATCTTGCGCCTACTCCTTACTCGGTGGGCCAGCGCGGCGCGATCGACGTGCACCTCGCGCGCGAGCGGTTAAAGCGTCATGTGGTCGTGACGTTGCCGTACTTCAATCTGGCGCCGTACGTGCTGATCAAGTCCGATCTGATCTTCACGACGACGCGCCTGTTTGCCGATTACTACGCCAAATTCCTGCCGCTGACCGTGGTACCCGCACCGCTCGATTTCCCGCCGATGCAGTACTACCAGCTGTGGCACGAACGCGTGCATTACTCCGACGAAGTGCGCTGGCTGCGCAGTCTGGTTGCGGAAGCAACCAGGACCTTGATCGACAAGCCTTGAGCTTTTTTAGTGATCTATCGGCATCTCTCATGCGTGACGGATGCCGATAGTTTTCACGCCCGGCATTATTTCGTTACGCCGCTGCTTCGTAAAGAGTCTTCGCCAACCGGTTGTGCTGCTCGATGACCGGTCCGAGTTCCAGCGTCGTCAACTGCCCGTCCTTCACCACCACCTTGCCGCCGATCACGCTGCAGCTCGCCTGCGACGGTGCGCAGAACACCAGCGCCGCCACCGGATCGTGCAAGGCGCCCGCAAACAACGGCTGGCGCAGATCGAACGACACGAAGTCCGCCGCCATGCCCGGCGCCAATGCGCCGATATCGTCGCGATTCAACACCTTCGCGCCACCCAGGGTCGCAATCTCCAATGCCTCACGCGCGGTCATCGCATCCGGGCCGAAACCGACCCGCTGCAACAGCAGCGCCTGGCGCACTTCCGCGACCATTTGCGCACCGTCGTTCGAAGCCGAGCCATCCACACCGAGCCCGACCGGCACACCCGCGAGACGCATCCGCTTGACCGGCGCAATGCCCGATGCGAGCCGCATGTTCGAACACGGACAGTGCGCGACACCCGTTCCGGTACGGGCGAACAGTTCGATGCCTGCTTCGTCGAGCTGTACGCAGTGCGCATGCCACACATCGTGGCCGACCCAGCCGAGGTCTTCCGCATACTCGGCGGGCGTCATGCCGAACTTCTCGCGGCTGTACGCGATGTCGTTGACGTTCTCCGCGAGGTGCGTGTGCAGCGACACGCCGTAGTGCCGCGCCATCTTCGCCGATTCACGCATCAGATCGCGGCTCACCGAGAACGGCGAACACGGCGCCACCACCACGCGCAGCATCGCGTAACGTCCCTCGTCGTGATACGCCTCGATCAGACGCTGCGTGTCCTTCAGAATGTCCGCTTCACGCTCGACCACCGAATCCGGGGGCAAACCGCCGTCCTTCTGCCCCACGCTCATGCTGCCGCGGGCCGCGTGAAAACGCATGCCGATCCGGCGCGCCGCAGCGATGCTGTCATCGAGGCGGCTACCGTTCGGATAGATATACAAATGGTCGCTCGAGGTCGTGCAACCGGACAGCAGCAGTTCGGCCATGGCCGTCAACGTCGAGACTTCGATCATCTCCGGCGTGAGGTTCGCCCACACCTTGTAGAGGCTGGTCAGCCAGCCGAACAGCTCGGCGTCCTGCGCGGCGGGAATCGCCCGCGTCAGGCTCTGATACATGTGGTGGTGCGTGTTCACCAGCCCCGGAATCACCAGATGCCCACGCATGTCCAGCACTTCGTCGGCCGTTTGCGGCAGCTCCGCCGTCGGTCCGGCCGCGACGATCCGGTTGTCCTCGATATACAGTCCGCCGTCGCGCAGTTCGCGCCGGGCGCCATCCATCGTGACCAGCACGTCCGCGTGCCTGACCAGCATCGTTTTCTTCGGCTTACCCGCTTCATTCGACACCCTGGCCGCCTGTTCCATCGTCATTCGTTTCTCCGCTTCATTGCTTCCGTGCAAAGCCGTTCGAACGCGATGTGACGGCACGCCACCGTGCCGCCGCGTCCCGTCGAACGCCGTTGGCCCGGTTACCCAGCGTATTCCGCCGTCTTCGGGGTCCCCCGAGGGGACCTCCTTCGGGGCGTGCGCCTTGCCTGAAACCTGTTTGTTGCGGCGCACAGACGTAACCTTCGACGGCCAAAATTACGCTGACAACTCATGCCGGTGCGATACCCGGCTTCACGCTGCCGATATAGTGGGCCTTTTTTGGCGCCAGTAGGATCCGCCGGTAAGGTTAAATGCACTGCAATAGTCGAACGAATCGACTCGCTACGGCTTTCAGAGGGCTGTCTGTCATGCGCCAGGTATTATCTTTCCTATCTCGCGCGCGCTGACGGGGACAACCTTTTTACAATGGCTGCCACGGCGCTCGCTTCAATTCGCCGACGGGTATGTAGCCACTGACGTGGAGCCTCGATCCGCCGCAAACGTATCTGGATCGGGCTGCCGCCGAAACCTCGCATTCACATAAGGAAAATTGCGAATGGGAAAGCTCACTACCCATGTGCTCGACACCGCGAACGGCCGTCCCGGCGCGGGCATCAAGGTCGAACTCTTCGCGCTCGCGGGCGACACCCGCCGCGCGCTCAAAACCACCATCACCAATGACGACGGCCGCTGCGATCAGCCGCTGCTCGAAGGCGACGCGCTGGTCGCGGGCGAATACGAACTGGTGTTCGCTGCCGGCGATTATTTCGCATCGATCGGCACGAAGGTGCCGGAGCCGCGCTTCGTCGATCGCGTCGTGCTGCGCTTCGGCATCGCCGATGCCGGCGCGCACTATCACGTGCCGCTGCTGGTGTCGCCGTGGTCGTACAGCACCTATCGGGGCAGCTAAGGAGTGAAGGCGAGTTTGAAGTCGCGCTGCATTTTTTGATCGAACGCCGGCGACTCGACCCGCAGTTCCATAAAAAAACGGCGCGCGCGAACTGAACGCACCGCGTCTTTCACCCAGCAGTCTGCGCAACGACGCGATGCATGCCGATGACTCGTGGGCCGGGTCCCCGAAGGCAACTACGTCGTTGCGCGTACAACGAATCAGAAGTGGAGGAGTGTCATGGAAGGCTTTATCACCGACTGGCTGAATCTGGCGATTCGCTGGTTCCACGTCATCGCCGCGATTGCATGGATCGGCGAGTCGTTTTATTTCGTCGCGCTGGACAACAGCCTGACACCGCCGCAGGACCCGAACCAGCGCAAGCGCGGCGTGTTCGGCGAGCTGTGGCACGTGCACGGCGGCGGCTTCTACAACATGCAGAAGTACACTGTCGCACCACCGGAAATGCCGGAAGATCTGCACTGGTCGAAGTGGCCGTCGTACACCACGTGGCTGTCGGGCTTCGGTCTGTTCACCGTGCTGTACCTGTTCTCGCCCACTACTTACCTGATTGACAGGAACGTGCTCGACATGGGCCCGGTGGTCGCCGTCGCTTCGGCGCTCGGCTTTCTGGCGGCGGGCTGGATCGTCTACGACTCGCTGTGCCGCATTCTCGGCAACAAGGACACGGTGCTCGGCATCTGCGTCGGTGCGTATGTGCTGATCGCGGCATGGCTTGCGTGCCACATTTTCGCCGGCCGCGCGGCTTATCTGATCATGGGCGCAATGCTGGCCACGATCATGTCGGCGAACGTGTTCTTCGTGATCATTCCGGGTCAACGCAAGATGGTCGACGCGATGCTCAAGGGCGAAACGCCGAACCCGATCTATGGCAAGCGTGGCAAGCAGCGTTCGGTGCACAACACGTATTTCACGTTACCGGTGGTGTTCGCGATGCTGTCGAACCACTATGCAATGACGTACACGCACCCGTACAACTGGGCCGTGCTCGTGATCATCATGCTGGCCGGCGCGCTGATTCGCCAGTTCTTCGTGATGCGTCACCGTGGCCAGGTGCTGTGGTACCTGCCGCTGGTGGGTATCGTGCTGATGTTCGCCGCTCTCTTCTGGACCATGCCGAAGCCGGTCGTGCCGCAAGCGCAAGCCGCGAATGCGCCGGTGGTCAAGGTGGCCGATATCGCACCCGTGCTGCAACAGCGTTGCGTGGCCTGCCACTCCGCCCATCCGACGATGATGGGCAGCGCCCCGGCCGGTGTGCTGCTGGATACGTCGGATGAGATTTCGCAGAATGCACAGCGGATTTATCAGCAGGCGGTGACGTTGAAGGCGATGCCGCTGGGCAATGTCACCCACATGACCGACGACGAGCGGATGAAGATCGCTGCGTGGTTCCAGGGCGGTGCCGCGAAGTAATGAGCGGGCCGGGCCTCGTGCCCGGCCTGGCGAAACATGAAGCGGGCTTTTCGCGCGAGCGGGAAGCCCGCTTTTTTTACTGCCTGTAAATGACCACCGTAGCTGACGTCGCGGACCCGCTGAAGCAACAAATCTCAAACCGTCATCGCGCTCAACGCATCTTCGGTGAGCCAGAGCGACTCGGCCAGATCCTGCTCATTGAGGTTAAGCCCGTCCCCGCCACGATCGACGACGATGAAGTCGCTCACGTCACCTAACGCGATCAGCGGATGGTGCCAAACGCCCTTCGCATAGTTGACGCCCTGCCAGCCGCTCGTCACGAACGCGCGAATCCGCTTGGGATCCAGTTCGCCCGCCGGCGCCACCACCACCAGATACGGCTTGTCGTTCAACGGCACGAACGCCTGGCTGCCGAGCGGATGACGCTCGAGCATCTTCACTTCGAACGGCAGCGTGCGCGGCTGCCCACGAAACAGATTCACGAGCGTGCGGCCGTTCTCGTCGGTGACGTCCACCTTCGCAAGGTCGTGATAACGGATCGTGGTGCCGAGGTTGATCGGAATCTGCTTCGCGCCTTCGAGTTCGATCACGTCGCCGAACGCGGCGAACGCTTCCTTCGTCAACGGTTCGATAGCCAGCGTTTTCATGATTCGAGCGTGCCCCACAGACGCAGACGCGACACGCCGCCGTCCGGAATGATGTTGAAGCGCACATGCGTCACCGGACCCACTGCGGCGATTTCGCTCTCGAAGTAATGCTGCTTGTCCATTTGCAGCTTCTGTTCGCCGAGCAGCACCGGCCAGAACATCGCCTGCGTGATCAGCGAGCTATCCGTGCCGCCCGTCACATACGCGGCCTGGATCGAGCAGCGGTCCGGATAGTTGCCCTTGAAGTGAGCCGTATCCACTTCGATCTTCCTGATCACGCCCGGCTGCGCCAGCGCGACGATCGCCCAGTCGTTGCCCGGCTCGCGGCGGCGACGCGTTTCCCAGCCGTCGCCCATGTTCACGCCACGGCCCGGCATCAGGATCGTCGACGCTGCGCCGAAGTGCTGGTTGTTCGCGGCGACCAGATACGCGCCGTTTTCCATTGCCGCCAGATCGAACTGCTCGGTGCGGCTCGCGCCCGCCCAGTCCACTTGCGGCTGACCATACACACGCAGGCGCGCGATGCCGCCGTCCGGGTAGATGTTCACGCGCAGGTGCGTGTACGCGTTCGCGTCGCTGACTTCGTGATAGTGGTGGCTGTTGCCTTGCAGCGTGGTCGACGGGACGATCCCGGTCCATTGCGTCGACGGGTTCGGCACGCCGTCCACCACGCGCGCGGCTTCCACCGAAGCCGCCGGCGGGAAGTTACCCGTGAAGTGGCTGGTGTCGAGATCGAGCCCCTTGATCACGCCCGGACGCGCGAGCTTGATGACGCACCAGTCGTAGCCGGTGGCGCGCTTGCGGCGCGTTTCCCAGCCGTCCATCCACTTGCCGTTGTCGTCGTACTTGCCGGGAATGAAGACGGCCGGCTCCGGATTCAGCATGCGTTCCTTCGGCGCGAAGAAATCGTCGCTGGCCTCGAGCGCCTGTGCGCCCAGACGCGGGTCCGCGAGGTTCACATAGCGGCGCGTGAAGTCCGGTGCGTTGGGGTCGAGAATCGGGAGTGCCATCTTTGTCTTCCTTGAAGTTGTTAGTGCTGAAAAAACGTTTCGGTTCGAGGTCCGCGACGCGCGCGGTTCAAGTTACGAGCCTTACGCGTCGATCAGGTCGTCGAGCCGGAAACGTGCGATACGGTAGATCTGGTCGAGGCTGGCGCGCAATTCGTCAGCGCGGCTGTTGTTCACACGCGCCTCGAAGTTCGCGATGATGCCGTGGCGGTCGAAGCCGCGCACCGCGAGGATGAACGGGAAACCGAACTTCTCGCGATAGGCGCTGTTCAGCGCGACCAGTGTGTCGAATTCTTCCTGCGTGCATTGGGAGAGGCCCGCGCCGCTCTGCTCACGCGTCGACTCGGCGGTCAGCTCGCCGCGCACCGCAGCTTTGCCCGCGAGCTCCGGGTGGGCGTTGATCAAGGCAAGCTGCTTCTCTTCGCCTGCCGTTTCGACGATATTCGACATCTTGCGATGCAACTCGTCGATGCTCGCAAAGGGCCTTTGACTCGCGGCGAGTTCCGCGACCCACGGCGAGTGCTCGAAAATGCCCGACAGCGCCGCGACAAACGCGTCGGTCGAGGTGCTGTTGAGTTGATCAAGGGTGTATTGCATCGCCTTCATGCCGCTGCCCCGCGGCTGTTCTGCTGGTAGGGGTGATGTTCGCGCCAGTGCCGCGCGATATCGACGCGCCGCGTCACCCACACGTGATCGTGCTGTTCGATATGGTCGAGGAAACGTTGCAGCGCGCGCAAACGCCCTGGGCGGCCGAGCAAGCGGCAGTGCATGCCGATCGACAGCATCTTGGGCGCTTCGTCGCCTTCTTCGTAGAGCACGTCGAATGCGTCGCGCAGATAGGTGAAGAAGTGATCCGCGGTATTGAAGCCTTGCGGACTCGCAAAACGCATATCGTTGGTGTCGAGCGTGTACGGCACGATCAGTTGCGGCACTTTTGCGCCGCCGGTCACTTCGACGTCCATCCAGAACGGCAGGTCGTCGCCGTAGTAATCCGAGTCGTAAAGGAAGCCGCCGTATTCGGCGACCAGCCGATGCGTGTTGGGACTATCGCGGCCGGTGTACCAGCCGAGCGGCCGCTCGCCCGTGACGCGCTCGATCGCTTCCATGCCGAGGCGCATGTGCTCCGCTTCTTTCTCCGGCGGCATGTCCTGATAGTGAATCCAGCGATAGCCGTGGCAGGCGATCTCATGACCGAGTTCGACGAACGCGCGCGCCACTTCCGGATGCCGTTCGATCGCCATGCCGACACCGAACACGGTGAGCGGCAAACCGCGCTTTTCGAATTCGCGCAGAATGCGCCACACGCCCGCGCGCGAACCGTATTCGTAGATCGACTCCATGCTCATATGGCGGGCCGGATAGGCCGCCGCGCCGACGATCTCCGACAGGAACTGCTCCGAACCCGGATCGCCGTGCAGCACGCAATTTTCACCGCCCTCTTCGTAGTTCAGGACGAATTGCACCGCCACGCGCGCTCGCCCGGGCCAGTTCGCCTGCACCGGGTGGCGGCCGTAGCCGATCAGATCGCGTGGATAGTTCGAGTCGAGTGGCATGGTTTGACGAGATGCATGGTGACGGTACGTAAAATTCGCGTGGAACTCACATGAAATGCATGTGAAGTTCGCTCGGGGTTTGCTCAGAATCGGCTTGTGATCCGAGCCGGCGCGGGCGGCAACAGCCCCCCAGAACAGCACCAGAAAGCAGCAGCAAAAAGCGCTTCGGGCACCAGCGCCGAGTGGGATCAGTGTAGCGAAAACGCCCGGGTGCGCCCATACACCCGGGCAGATAGTGCGTGTCAGACGGAATGTATGTGCGGCGCCGCGTCTGTAGTGTTTACCCGCAGCAAATCGGCGTTTTCTGCGTTTCCTGCGCATTTCCCGCAAAACCGTGCGGCGGCAGCGGGTTCGGACCGGTATCGGTCGGACTGAAAGCTTCCAGCGCGCCCTCGTAACGCTTCGCCAGCGGCCGCGCATAGTCGCCGCGCTTGGCGGTCGACAGACGCAGCGCAACCAGCGCCTCGGTCCATTTGACAGCCGCCGTCACGCCCTCGATAACCGGTGCGCCCAATGCATCTTCGATCTCCGCGCACAACTCCGCCATGCCGGCGCAACCGAGCACGATCGCGTCCGAACCGTCTTCGTCCAGCGCGCGGCGGCATTCGTCGAGGATGATGCGGCGTGCGGCCGAACCGGGTTTGTCGAGATCGAGCACGGCGACGTCGGTGGCGCGTACATTGCGGCAAAAACGCTTCATGCCGTAGCGCTCGGCGAGATGCCACGCCATGCCGCAGGTGCGCGCCAGCGTCGTCACCACCGAAAACCCGGGCGCCAGCACGCTTGCCGCGTGCATCGCCGCTTCAGCGATGCCGATGACCGGCCCGCGCGCCAGTTCGCGCGCGGCGTACAGCCCGGGATCGCCGAAGCAGGCGATCACGTAGCCGTCACAACCGTCGCGCTCGCCGGCGCTGATCTCGGCCAGCAAGCCTGGCGTCGCGAGAGCCTCGTCGTAGTAGCCTTCGATCGACGGCGGTCCCATCGTCGGATTCACCGCGATCACTTCGGTGCCGGGCGCGGCGACTTCGCGAGCGCAACGGCCCATTGCCTCCGTCATACGTTGCGTCGTATTCGGGTTGATCAGTTTGATGCGCATATCGACTCCTGTTGCGACGCCGGCTCAGCGAGCGAGCACGCGGTAGAACAACGCACCCAGCGCGGCGCCGATGAACCACGAGAAATTCGCCAGCCCATCGAGCGTCGGCACCATCACGCAGACCACGGCGATGAGCGCGGCCGGCAGCAACGCAGCCACAGCCCGGTAGTTGACGCCGTTGCGGTACCAGTACGAGCCGGTTTGGGACACCGTGTAGAGGTCGTCGAGCACGATCTTCTGGCGCTTCACAAGATAATAATCGACGATCAGGACGCCATACAAAGGTCCGATGAAGCTGCCGAGCACATCGAGCGTGTAGTGAATCACCGAAGGATTGTTGAACAGATTCCACGGCGTGATGAAAATCGACGCCACCGCGGCGAGCATGCCGCCCGCGCGCCAGCTGATCAGGCGCGGCGCGACATTCGAGAAATCGAAGGCCGGCGACACGAAATTGGCGACGATGTTGATACCGATGGTCGCGATCGTGAAGGTCAGCGCGCCGAGAATCACCGCGGTCGGGTAATCGATACGGCCCACCGTTTCGACCGGATCCGTGATCAGTTGGCCGAACACCGGCAGCGTGGCCGCGGTCGTGACCACCGTCACCAGCGAGAAGGCCAGGAAGTTGACCGGCAGGCCCCAGAAGTTGCCGCGCTGCACGCTGCGAAAGCTCTTGCCGTAGCGCGAAAAGTCGCCGAAATTCAGCATCGGTCCGGAGAAGTACGACACCACCAGCGAGGTCGCCGTGATCATCACCGGCACCACTTCCATGCCGTGATATTTGACGCCGCCCAGGTTGATGCCGATGTTCTGCCATCCTGCGCGATACACCATGTAGCCCGCGAGAATGAACATCACCACGTAGACCGCCGGACCGGCGAAGTCGATGAACTTCTTGATGGTCTCCATGCCGTGCCAGAACACCAGCGCCTGCAATACCCACAGCAGCATGAAACCGGCCCAGCCGAGGGTCGAGAGACCCATGAAGCCGTGGTGATGAACGTCCGCATACGGCAACAGTTGCGGGACGAACTTCAGCACCACGATCACCAGCGCGCTCGAAGCCAGATAGGTCTGAATCCCGTACCACGCCACCGCGATCAAACCGCGAATCACTGCGGGAATATTCGCGCCGAGCACGCCGAAAGTCGCACGGCAGGCAACCGGATAAGGCACGCCGTTCTGCTGACTCGGCCTGGCAATCAGATTGCACAACACGTTGACGATCGTAATGCCGACCAGCAGTGCAATCAGCACCTGCCAGCTCGTCAACCCGAGCGCGAACAGACTGCCCGCGAACACGTAGCCGCCGACGCTGTGCACGTCCGACATCCAGAACGCAAAGATGTTGTAAGCGCCCCAGGTTTGATGGCGCAGCGGCGCCAGGTCTTCGTTGTAGAGCCTCTCGCTGTAACCTGACGGCAGCGACGGGGCGCCGGTCGCGCTGTCGTCTTCATAAGTGGAAATTGCGGGACTGCCGGGCGCTGCACTGAACTGAGCCATGACTCCTCCTTTGGGATAGGGACCATCGATAGCGAATCGAAGGACGTTGCATCGGCTATGCCAGGCGCACCCTCTTATCCGAGTGGAACCGAGGGGAATTTCAATCGCCTGAATGGCCGCGCCGCGGATGTCTCCGTACTGAAGTACTTGTGCTTATCGCACCGCCAGCAGCCGCGGACTCCTGACGATGTGTTACTACTCCCAGGCCACCGCCCGGCGATGGCCACGCGCACGCAAGCCGGCAGCGCTCGCGCCGAGCCGCCTTGCAACGCTTGATTCAGTTCAGTTCAGTTCAATTCAGTGCGGCGCGCACCGGCAACGGGCGCACACCGGCCGCTTGCCTCAGCCTGGCGCGGACTTGCCTTTGTGTGCATCGTTACGTGCACCGAACACTTCATGCAAATCGGCCGCGCCGCGTGCCGGGCGGTCCAGCATCTTCAACTCGACGCTTTGCAGATGGCGCGACATCAAGGCCGCCGCCTCTTTCGCATCGCCGGCGTCGAGTGCGGCGAGAATGGCTTCGTGGTCCTCGAACGAGCACGGGCTGCGTCCGAGCGACTCGTACAGTGCGGAAATCAGCGTGGACCGCGCCACCAGGCCGTTCAGACAGTCGCACAGCACAGTGTTGCCGGTAAGCGCGGCCAACTCGGTGTGGAACTCTCCCGACAGACGAATCCATGCCGGAAAATCACGAGTTTCGAACGCTTTGCGTTCGCGGCCGATCATGCTGCCGATACTCTTCAAACGCCGGGTGCCGTGCCCGCTGCAAAGCCGCTCCACCACGGCCAGTTCGATGATCCGGCGCATCTCGAACACCTCGTGCACCTCTTGCAGCGACGGACTCGCGACAAATGCGCCACGGTTCGGCTCGAGGTCGACGAGGTGATCGGTGGCCAGTTGCGCAAGCGCCTGGCGGATCGGACCGCGCTTCACGCCAAATACTTCGCATAACTGTGCTTCTGTCAGTTTGGCGCCAGGAGCCAGCCGATGTTCGAGGATCGCGGCGCGGATGCGCTCGGCGATCGCCTCGGGTTTCGAACTATTCGAGCTGGCGGAATCTGTGTCGGACATGATGTTCGTCTCGGTATGTCGGTCATCATAGGATGGACATAAAGATTGTCAACAATTTTTATCTTAATTTTTGACAATCTTCATGACGGTATTGGGCTTCAGCCTATCTGGTCCAGGACTGAAGCTCGGTCTCGCTTCAATATCAGTTTAATTAAGGTGAGCGCGGCCTGTCTATTGGCGGCGGTTTTTGTCAACAAAATGGATGGACCTTCACTGTATGCTCTGCCGGCGGTGACGATAAATACTTGACCGTTAGTTGCGCCAGTAGCCCCAAAGAAAGCGGACAACCGCCCGCTTTCTTTGCCGCTTCAATCCAGGCAGGGATAGCCCGATAACGTCAGCTTGAATCCGTGTGCGCCGGCTACGAGGTGTGCGTCGGCGCCGACCGGCAGCGTCAGCAGGTCCGGCATATGTCCGAATTGCAGACCGGTGATGACCGGAATCCCGATCACCGAGCGCACGTGCTCGATCATCGCCTGCAGGTCATACCCGTTGTCGTAATCGTAAGAACTGCCGCCGGAGAAATCGCCAAGCACAAGCGCCTGCTGCTGCGCGAGGATGCCGGAAAGATGCAACTGGTAAAGCATCCGCTCGAGCCGGAACGGCTGCTCGTTGATGTCCTCGACGAACAGGATGCCGCCCTGCACCGGCGGCATGTACGGCGTGCCGATCAACGATGCCAGCACCGCCAGATTGCCGCCCCACAACATGCCGGAGACATCGGCCGATTGTGCTTGCGGCACATTGCTTGTCACCGTCATGGTCGGCTTGGTCAGCGCCGACCAGAAGTGCCGCATGGTGAATTCGCTCAGATTTTCGGCGCCGAAATCGCTCATCAGCATGGGACCGCCGAAAGTCTTCACCCCGGCGCGCGCGAGCAACGCGAGCTGGATCGCGGTGAAATCGCTGTGCCCCACCAACGCGACCGGCTGATCGGTCAGCCGCCGCTGGAGCCCTGCATAGTCGAGTCCGTGCAGAATGCGTATCGCGCCGTAACCGCCGCGGACCGTCAGCACGATGTCGGGCAGTTTCCGCGAAGGGTCAGCCAGCCGGTTCAACTCGGCCGCACGCTCGCCGTCGGTACCGGCGAAACGCTGGTAGCGGCGCATCGCCGCCTCCACGCCGTCGACGCGATGCCCCTGCGCATGCAAGCGGTGCAATGCGCGATGCAGCACCTCCGGGTCATGCGGATAGCCGGACGGCGCGATCAGTTCGATGGTGCGATGAACGGTCATGGGCAAGACCTGTAGAACGTTGTAGTTTTTAGAGCGGCTCGGCCGGTCCCGGTTCGGTGCGCGCCGCCTCGCGTGCTTCGCGGCTTGCGCGCCGCCGCTCGGCGAAGAATACTTTGAGCGCGGCGCCGCATTCGCTTTCGAGCACGCCGCCGGTCACCGTGGTGTGATGATTCAACTGGGGATTCGCGAATGCATCGACGACGCTGCCGCACGCGCCCGTTTTCGGGTCGCGCGCACCGAAGACGACGCGGGCAATACGCGCATGCATGATCGCGCCGGCGCACATCAGACAGGGTTCGAGCGTCACATACAGCTCGCAGCCGGGCAGCCGGTAGTTCTCGACGGCTTGCGCGGCTGCGCGTAACGCGACCATTTCCGCATGCGCCGATGGGTCGTGCGCACCGATCGGATGGTTGAAACCTTTGGCAATGACTTCGTCGCCACGCACGAGCACCGCGCCGACCGGCACTTCGCCCGCCGCACGTGCTTCTTCTGCTGCGGCCTGGGCGAGCGCCATGAAGCGGCGATCGCGCTCGGAAATCAGCGGTGCAGGCGGTTCGTCCGGCAATGCGGCGTTAGTCTCTGCGCCGACTGGTAGGTCATACGGCGCCGGTTCGCCGGAACTGGCGCCGACGGTTTCGGCTTGACACACCGGCGACCAAACCGGCGACGCTGCGGCTTCGCCCGGTTCGACAGATTCCGCACGAGGCGTGGCGGAGCGGATAAACGGGTCGCTCACTGCGATCCCGCTTCGGCCGTATTGAGGTTGCCGACGCGCTCCGACAGCCGCTCGGCGATCCGCCGGCAGTATTCGCGCGGCAGGACCAGTGGGCCGCCGCGCAGCGATTCGAGCGCCATGTCGAGCGCCAGCATGCGAGCCTGCAGGCGGCAACGGGTAACCCGCTCGCTGACCGCGCTCAACTCCGCCTGCAGGTCGCGCAAAGCGCGCAACTGCTCGACGGCGGGCGGCACGAAGCCCGCATTCTTCAAAATCCGGTTGGCGACGCGCACTTCTTCCGGGACCAGTGCATCGTCGTCCAGGGGCAGCGGCGCGCCGGCGCCCGGTAAATCGTCGAACTCACCGCGCGCGGCTGCGGCGGCAATACGCTGTTCGACTAACGCATCAAGCAATTTCATCTGCAGTCCACTACGTTGCGGCCCAAGCATTCTATCAGGGAGCGCATGCCCGTTCCGGCAGTCCGACCGACGAAACCTTCTGGTTTTCAGATTTTGCAGGCGGCAGCGGCGGCGGTTTTGCAGGCGGTTGCGCGACCGGCGTGCGGTGCTAGTCCGCCGCGTTTCGGCACAGTTGCTCCACGACGGCCGGCGCGCGCGAGAACCTTTCACTCGGCCGCCAACCGCCAGCGCGCCAGCGCGACATGCCGGGTGCGCCCGAGCAAGCTGTGCACCAGAACAAGCTCACGCACGTTCCAACTGACGGCTTCGATAGCACGTGTCGCTACCCACGGCATGCCGTAAGCCAGCGTCACGTGCGGGGTGTACGGCGCATTTGGCGAGGCTGCGCGATCCCCGAATCCCGCTGTTTGCAATGCCAGTCCAAGCGCGTCGTGAAGTGCCTGGAGTCCCACGACGCCCTCGCCTCCGGCCAACACCAATGGCCCCGGCCGCGGCTTGAGCGCAAAACTGACTGCACGATCGAACTCGACGCTAAAAGGCGCCATCCTGATCGACGCCGCTGCGTTCATCGCCGCCTCTACACGGGCGGGCGGCAAACCTCCCGCAAAGTTTCCGAGGTGGAGCAACGTGACGTGCAAACGGTTGGCCGCGAGAGGCTTGCTCTTCGAGCGCGTCTCGCCGCAGAGCTGTTGCGCCAGCTTTGAGATGCTGGCCGCCGTATTCGTGTCTGGAAAGACGGCGAAGAACAGGCCATCTGTCGGGATTGGCGGCGCCTCGAGCCCGGGCAACCAAAGCTGTTCAGGCATGGCGCGCCTGAGTGGGTGAAGCCGGCATGAGTTGAATCTCCATTCAAACGTGCGCGCTTGCCCGCGCGCCCGGAAAGATTAATCTGCGGCGGCCGGATTGACGGTGCGCCTTCGCCGCGACAGCCGGCCGATATTTGATTTGTAGGCCATCGATCGGCCCACGGCCGAGCACTTGCCACAGAATCATTGCATCGTTCCCCCGGCCGGGATGCGCCGCGCTCGCTGTCTGGCTACGCACGATACTGTACATTCGTACAGTATCGGCGGCAACGTCGAAATGCTCAGAAAGGTGGGAGTATTGGCTGACGCCGCGAAGAACGGCGGGTTTCGTGCTCGAACAGCGGCATGCCCCAGGAGGAGCCGGCCTGCAACAAGATGTGGGGCATCAGCGCGAGGCCGGCCCGGGCGCGAAAGTCGGCGGAAGAAAGTCGGCGGTATCTATACGCCCGAGGCAATACGAATGCCCCGCGATGCGCGGTTCTAATTAGTTCTGCGGCATCCAGTAACAAAACTGTTGTCAGCCCGCGAGCGTGTCGTCCACTATCCGCTGCCCGGCGCTATATCCCGCCATGAGCGCCTCGGCTTGTGTCGCGAACGGTTGCTGGGTGGTCGCCGAGAGGCGTATCGGCGCAACCACGGGGACAGTAGCGCCCACCATTCTGATTTGCACGACAGCTACGAAACCCTGCGGGGGCAATAGCGTAACGCCTCCCGCAGTCTTCCACACCGGCTCAAGCTCCACCGCGACTTCAAAGCCTTTGTATCCGTAAATTCTTTTCATTGCCGACCTTGCCCGGCTGATTCAGCCTATCCTGAAACTGCTCTCTTCCGGGAAGTGTACATCCCGCTGGCAACGTGGCGACGAAGCGCATTTTCGACTACTCATCTTGTCCGGCATCCTCAACTGCCCGATTTGGTCACGGGGTCACTACAGCAATAGTTTGCGCGATACATCAGCATCGCTAGCCCGCAATTTTCTGCAGTGGAGCTGAAGGTCATACTAACAACGCAAGGGGGTGTTGCGGGCACCGGTCTACAGGTTTCACCTAACAGGTTGGAAAAGCTGTACCACTGGGTACTCAAGGCGCAATTGCTTTACGAGGATGTCGGCGCTTTCTGATCATGTCGGCGATGCGGCTTGCGAACTATGCCGCCTACGTCGCTACAAAGGGCCAGGTTCTGCGCTCTTCGCCGCAGATACGGCTCGTCCCTGATCCCGAACGTACACCGCGGCAGTGTCGTCTGCGTACAGACGCCGCCATTGGGGAAGCGCGTCGATCATCACCAAAGCGGGACTGTGGGCGCCGAGAAGCGCCCATCGAATCCTGTATTTCTCCACGATCCGCTCGAATACAGTGCAATTCGGCGTCAAGGCGGCGCTGTAGCCAGCGAGGAAATCGTCCCCGTACATATCGGCGCGGCCGTCAATGAACGGCTTGATGTGCCTGAATATCAAATAGCCGCCAAATTCATAGCTGTTGATCACGGGCTCATGCAGGATGCCGGGCGGAACGTGATCTAGCGCCGTGATCGGCGACACGTGATCGTCGGTACGCACGAGCGGGTGCGTTATGCGGAGTGTCGTCAACAGCAGCACGCAAGTCAGGCCGACGACGGTCCAGCGGAGCGAAGGGAGCTGTCTCTGGCTGTCGGGCTCGCTGCCGCCAAAAGCCTGGCCAAGAGGCCTCGCCAGAAGCAACGCGCCCACTACGCCGGCGAGCATTTGATGCCGGCTGTGCTGAAGCGCAAGATGTAGCAATGTGATAAGCGTGAGAAGCCGGGGAATCGGCAGCCGGATTCCTCGCGAAAACGCGATGTAGAGCATCGCCATTAGCGCCAGCTCCAGCGGCTCGAGCGCGTGAAAGTTCGTTGGACTCCACTCGCCTATGCTGCCGATCTGGGTCATGCGCGCGAGCTGGAACGGAAACAACAGGCCATGCCAGCCGTTCGGCGTGACAAGCGACATGCCGATTGCCGCCGCGAGAAACCCTCCCCAGCCACGCGCGACTCCGGTCCGATCCGTCTTCGCTTCCATCCATGCTTCGACTGCCAGTGACACGACAAGCGCAAGGCCGAAAACGAAGCTGCCATGGAGATTGGCCCAGACCAGCATGAGGGGAAGGAGACGCGGCGATGGCGCCGCGCCTTTGTCCCTCGCCAGAAGCAAACCCGTGGACCAAAACACGAGCATCGACAACGCGAGCATGTGCGGGCGCGCAAGCAGACTGCCGCTGATACACGCAGCGCCGAGGATAAACACGACAACGGCTGCCGGCTGGCGCAGCCGGCGTGCGAGGTAATGCGCGAGCACGCCGAACGTCATGGCAGTTGCCGCGCCGAAAAGCATAACGATGCCGCCCCAGCCGGCTGCTTTCCAGGCCAGTGCCATGAAAACCTCGGACAGCCACTCATGCGCCACCCAAGGCGCTCCCGCGAACGTATAGGAGAACGGATCTGCGTGCGGGACCGAACCGGTATGAAGAACCCACAGGCCTGTTGCAATGTGCCAATACGTATCGCCGTCGTTCAGCAGCGCTGGGGTGAAAAGGCAAATGCCGTAGCCGATTACCGCGGCGACTATCGAAAAGGACGGTCTGCCCCAAGAATCGGCAATCCTCGTTGTTGCAACAATGAGTGCGTTCTTCAATTGAGTCCCCCGTTGCTGTCTTCGCTGTGTGTTGCCAGAGTGTCGCCAGAAACCCGCGGAAATTGTCAGGTTTCCTCCGGTTCCAGGCGTTCTTGCGGCGATTGATGCGATCGATCGCAATCAGCGGCTGAGGTTCTAGCGATATGTCCAGCGACGGTGCGTGACAAAAGTGAGCGGCGTGACCGCGCAAACGACCATCGCAATTCCTATCCGCGGCCCCGCTCCCGCAGCCTGCGCAAGGTACGACACCAATCCCGTCAACGCCAGGCCGCCAAGCGAAACGGCAATGAATCGCCAGACGTTCCTGAAAAGAAGCGAAGACGAGAAGCTCCAAAGGGTGTTCACCAGGTATGACCAGCACGTCGCACACGCGAACGCCACGGTGTTTGCCAGCGTCGGAGACGCACCGGCGTGCGAAATCAGCACCACAGCCACGCCGACATGGAGGCCTGTCGCCAGCAGTCCGCATACGCCGAAGCGGAGCAGTCTTGTCAACTCGGTGTTGTTCGTCATGCCTGAGTCACTTCACCGTCAGCACAGCGAGTAGCGACACGCCGCACGGCAACTTGCCATGCGACACCCAGTGACGCTCCGCGCTAAAGATCCGGTATAGGAGCCTGTTCAGCGCAGTGGCCGGAGTGGCATCGCCGCTCGATCTCTCGTGCTTGAGCAGGCGGTCGACGAAACGAACGGCAATCGCCAACGGCAGCAGCAGCGTATTGAAGTACGTGATGCGTTCGATGCGATATCCTGCCGCGTCGGCACACGCCATAAGCGTCGCTCGACTGTAGCGTCTATGGTGGTGCAGAAACACGTCATGCGCGCTCCATAGCCATTGATAGGCCGGCACTGTCACGAGAATCTTCCCGCCGGGAGCCAGGATTGCCCGCATGCGCGCGAGCGAGCCGACATCGTCGGCGATGTGTTCGAGGCAATCGAAGAAGCAGACCAGGTCGAAGCGTTCGCGCTCGAAAGGCAGATCGTCCGGACAACGCCCTGCGCGGATATCGAAACGCTCACCGGTGTGTTTTGCGGTGAGCCTGCGCGCCGTTTCGTCCATTTCGAGTCCACTCACACTGCCGAATTCGGCCAGCATTTCGAGGTTGCCGCCTGTGCCTGAGCCCACTTCGAGCACACGCGCCCGGGACGGCAACGCGAGGCGGCACAGCACCGAACGCAACACATCGCGCCGGCCGCGAAACCACCAATGTTCGGCCTCGGTTTCGGCCATCTGCAGATAGGCTTCGGGAGACATGTTTCAATCCTCCATGACTCAGCGGCTAGCGAACCGCACACGCTGCGCGATACGCTTGCGTGAGGATTCGAGCCGCAGTGTGTTCGACGTGCGCGAATTGTTGCGCCCGACGGGCAGCATGCTGATCTTGGTCTTTGCCTGATAGCGGCGACGCACGAGATAGACCGGCCTTCCCTTCGTCTCGTAGTAGATACGTCCGATGTATTCGCCGACCACGCCGATACCGACCAGTTCGATACCGCCCATGAACAGCATCACTGAAAGCAGCGACGCATAACCCGGCACCGGGTTGCCGAACCACAGCGTGCGGCCGATGATGAAACCGCCATAGACAAAAGCCGCGGTGGCGATCGCAAGGCCGATATAGCTCCAGCTCCGCAGCGGCACGGTGCTGAAGCTCGTGATGCCTTCCAGCGCAAAATTCCACAAGCGCCATCCGGAGAATTTCGAATGACCGGCGCTACGCGGCTCGCGCTGGTACTCGACAATCACGGCCCGATAGCCAACCCACGCAAACAGCCCTTTCATGAAGCGCCGCCGCTCGGGCAAGCTTCGCAGCGCATTGACGACCTGGCGGTCCATCAGCCGGAAGTCGCCGACGTTTTCCGGCAGCTTCACTTCAGACAATGCATTGTGAACGCGATAGTAGATCGCGGCGGCGGTACGTTTCGCGAAGGTGTCGCACGCGCGGTTCGACCGCTTGGCGGCGACCACTTCCGCCCCATTGCGCCAGTGTTCGATCATCACTGGAATCAGGCTCGGCGGATCCTGAAGATCCGCGTCGATAGGGATCACCGCATCGCCGAACGCTTCGTCGATACCGGCTGTCAGCGCCGCCTCCTTGCCGAAGTTCCGCGTCAGGTCGATGACGCGAATGCGCGCGTCCCGCACGCTGGCAGCGATCAGCTTGTCAAGGGTCCCATCGCTGCTGCCGTCGTTGACGCAGACGATTTCGAAGCGCGTCGATGCGATTCCTTCGAGAACCGGAATGATCTCGCCAAAGAAATGGTCCACGGCATCGCATTCGTTGTAGAACGGCACCACCAGTGAAATCAGTGGAATATTATTTTTTTCAAACATGACGACCTCCCCGTTGTTCTGATTTGACGCTATATGCCGGATGAACTGGTGCGGATGTGGCTAACACATCGCGCACGTTTGTCTCCGGCGTTTTCTTTTCTCGTGGAATACTTCGGTTTCCTACCGGAGAATGCGACTGCCACGCCGCCGAAAGCCTCAACGGCAATGCGAGCGATGCGCATGAACCCCGCTGCTGGCGTGGTGTGGTTCCGGCTGTGCGCAATCCTGATCGACGTGAGTGTCATTTCATACTCCTCACTCATCGGCGTAGCGTTGGAAGACCGGGGCCGCGCGCCTTTCCAGCGCGATGCGCCGCACTAGCATCCAGAGCGTCGTCAGCGAAATCAACGGCATGAACTGGAATGGCCCGCAAGCAATGATCAGCATGCCCGCGAGCGGAGCGAACCACAGCACGACCAGCCATTCGCGTTCGCCTCGTTCCCAGCCGGCGACCAGCGCATGCCGGCAATACCAGGCGATCAGCACGCCATACCAGGCGAGATCGTAGTCGTAGAGATAGGGGCTCACGAGCAGGCTTGCACAGATCAACGTTGCTGCGCGCAGCGCGTACGAACATTCACGGCCCCACGCGTAACAGACCGCGGCCGCGGCGATCAGCGCACAGGCGCCCTGCCCTGCATAGGCAAGCACAGCCGGCGCATGAACCAGCGTCGCAAGCGCAAATACGGTCGGCACGCGCGCAAGCGTGGCATGCGCGGATTCGAGGCTGTAGGTGGCGATCCCCGTGTTATGCAGGAATGCGGTGAGCGTGCCCGTGCCGAAAGCGAGCACCGCGAGCGCGAGCGTCGACGCCGCCGTAAGCACGAACGCAGCCAGCGATCGCCATGAGCGGGAGCACAGCAGCGCCAGTGGAAACAGCAGGACCAGTTGCGGCTTCATGCACAACAGGCCCAGACAGATCCCGGCAGCGACTGGCCGGCGGCGCAATAAGGCGAGCCCGCATCCGGCGAGCGCGGCCGTCAGCAAGCCGTTTTGTCCTGTTGAGACGACGAAAAGCGCGCCTGGAAATAACAGCGCAGGCAGGAAGGCGTGCCGGTCTGCCACGATGGCACGGATCACCTTGACGAACAGCACATACGCGCCACCGAGCCATACCACCGCGGCCGCCTTATAGGGAAGCAGCGCAAGGGGGAAGACAAGCAGTAGCGCATTGGGCGGATACAGCCACGGCAAGATACCGTTCGCCGTGCCAAAGTGCGGCACCGCACCGACCTCGATCACGGACAGTGCCTGGATGTTATAGGCGTCGGCTGCGTGCCCATGCAGTGCCAGAAACGGCAGGAAATCCACCATGAAGGGACTCATGCCACCTTGCTCGTTCAGCCGAAACAGATAGATCGCAATGAACAATGCGTAGCACCCAAACACGACCATCGGGTATAGCCGCAGACGATCCGCGTTGAGCCAATGCGGACGCCGCGCAGGACCCGCAACGCGCAATGCCACCAGCGGCCGGCATTTCGGCGGTGCATGGCGGAACGTGTGCAGGTTCATGCCGCCACCTTCGCATCGAGTCGCGTGCGACGCACGATAGCGAGCAGAAACAGCAGCAACACGACCGGTCCGATTTGCGGCAACTGGGTCAGGCGATTGAAGTACTCGAAGACCGGCAGCAGCCACGCAAGAACCAGAACGCTCTGCTCACCGCGTTGCCAGCCCTTTTCAAGGCCGCACGCGGCAAGACAGGCGAGCGCAACGCCGATCCAGGTCAGCTCGTAGAACCATAGGTAGGGGTTGGCCAGCAGCGTGGCCACCGCAATTGCTGCGGCCCGCATACGCAGATCGTCTGTGTGTTGCCACACATAGTACGCGGCCACAGCGGCGATCAGCGCGACGCCGCCTTGCACGGCGTAAGCCACAGCGATCGATGCATCCGCGAGACGCAACGCGGCGAACGGCGTCGGGGACGCCAACCAGTACGGTATCCGATGCTCGAGCACCAGCTCCCGTGCCACGCTGGTGCTAGCCATGAACGCGCGGAGCGATTGCGTGCCGCACACCAGCACACTGAGTCCAGTCAGCACTGCGGCGCTTATCGCTGCTGCCCACATGGTTTTCCACGCCCGCGCCGCGATCAGCACAACCGGAAACAACACGGCCAATTGCGGTTTGATCGCCAGCAAGCCGATACAAATGCCGGCTCGCACGGGATGTCGCTCGGTCCAGCGAACGGCGAACGCCATCAGCGCGGCGGTCATCAATGCGTTCTGCCCGACGACGGCTGCGATAAATACGCCCGGATACGCGAGCACCACAAGTGCTGCGAGCCGTGGACGGCTAAAGCGGGCGGCGAAGCCGGCAACGCCGAGGGTGCCGGTTGCAAACAGCCAGGCTCCGGCGCACACGAACAGCAAATAGCTGACGATGTACGGCAGAAGGGAAAGCGGTGTGACGAGCAGCAGCAGCGTAGGCGGATAGAGCCACGGCAAAAAACCGTGATTCACATACGCGCCGAATAGCGTCGATTCGGCGCGCGCAAACGTCGGATAGTCGTAGACCGCCGCCGGCGAGCCGTTCAGCATCAGGTGCGATGCAGTCCAGAACACCGAGAAGTCGACACCGGGCCGAGCAGCCTCGGCAATCATGAAGCCGCCGCTAGTCCAACACCATGCCGCGAGCAGAATGGCGCACAGTACGAGCATCGTGCAGCTATACAACAGCAGGCGCTCCCGCGTCAGCCAGCCATGGATGCGACGTTCCGATTCGAGCGTTCCCCGATTTGCAAAGTACATGATCCCCGCCTCGCATGAGAGCCGGATGTTTTTGTGACTCATCCGGTCATCCTGATTTTTGTTTCTATTCCTAAGCGAGCGAATTGATCATCGCGCGCTTGCGGTCGATTCATTGTTGTAGGAAAAATTCCGACTTTCAACCCATCGTTTTCCTCATCGACCCACGCACCCGCCGAAGATACGCATCGGAGCGCAAATTTGATGAGATTTCGAGCTTCCGGGAGGGGGCATGTTTCAGCGTTGAAACGATTCATACAGGCAAGCTTGTGGAAATGCCCCCGATCCCATCCGCGCCGAGGTTCGATCCGGACCAGGGTAAATCGCTAGATATTTGCCGCAGCGCAACGAACGGCGGGGCTCTCCGGGGCCGGCCACCCAGGAAATCGGCGCCCGGAGATGTCGCAGATTCGAAACAAGCTGTGCTTCCGGAACTGGGTCGAACCGTGGACGGTCCAGCAACCCCTCCGTATTTCCTGGCATTTGGAGCAGCTGGCCCGGTGCTTGCGTAGGAAAGTGCGCGGAAATCGACGACGTGACGGCCGGGGCGATACAGGTAGCAGGCACGAGGGAGAGCCTGAATCGCAACCGGAGTCAGCCACGGGGATGTTTCTTCACCTACGCTGCTGCAAGCATCAAAGACAGCACGAGTGCGGATCAGATGGTAGTCGCCGACTGACTAGCGGGCTCCGACTTCGGCCGGAAGCCAATAACGAGCAACGGAAGTCGAGGACCACGACATGAAGAACCATCAAACAAAGCGACGGCCGCACCGCCGCAACAGCGACCCAGGCTACACGTTTCCGGTCGCAATCACATCGATCACCCGCTGCGCGCACCATCGCGCCGGGGATGATCTCTACGGGCTGCGCGTCTGGCAAATCGCCTCGCACGCGTTCTCTGGTCTGTTTTCTCACGCAGAATCTTCCGCCATGACCGGTTCGCACACTGACGTGCGTATGCCGATACGTCTGGCTTAGACCCGGAACACCAGTTTTTTCCGCAGTGCCAGTAGTTCCTCCCCTCAACCTATTCAGGTCAAGGGTTTATCGTTAGTTATCCGAAAGGAGATTGCCATGCAACATATCATCACCCAAGCCAAGCGTTTTGTTCGTGACGAAGATGGTGTAACCGCCATCGAATACGGACTGATCGCCGCCCTGATCGCAGTCGTCATCATTGGTGCAGTAACGACCGTTGGCTCAAAGCTGAACGGCGTCTTCACGACGATTGGTACTGAACTTTAAGCCGCGCGCCGACGGACGATCTCAGCCTCTTGATTCGTCCGTCTCCGCCGGATTTTCGATTCTGACCTCACTCCGGAACATAAAGAGGAGCGACCCATGAATGCGATGAGAGTAACGACGCCACGCGTCTCGATACGGCCATCCGTCCAGACTGGCGTAGACCGCATCAAACGTTTCGTGTCGGATGAACAGGGCGTGACGGCTATCGAGTACGGCCTGATCGCTGCACTGATTGCGGTCGTCATCATCGGCGCCGTAACGACAGTCGGATCAGACCTGAACTCGATCTTCACCACTATCGGGAACGATATTTAGAGACGGGATTCGACGGGCGAACGGTTCTTCCACCTCTCCCGTCTTTCTCGAGGTATTGCGTGTTCTGCCATAAGACGGCGCCGGTAACGAGCCAATTCGGGAGATAGCCATGCGTGCGTGGTGCGACATTGCGAAGCAACTGCTGCAGGACGACGGCGGCGTCACGTCGATCGAGTACGCACTGATCGGCTCGCTCATTGCTGTGACGATCCTCGGCGCGGTCGCGTCGCTAGGCACCTCGGTGGGCGATCTCTATCAGCAGATCGCCACCAAGGTCGCGGCGGCGCTTTCATAAACGCAGGCCAACCCATCGAGCCCCGTCATGTTACTGCCCCCACAACCCATTCCGCCGTGCGTGATCGCTCTGGCCATCGTGACCGCCAGCACAGATCTCACCTGCAGGCGGATTCCGAACCGGGTCATCGCGCCAGGCCTTGCCGCCGCGCTTTTCGTGCAAGTCTGGCTGCACGGCCCGCTGGCTGGAAGCGCGGACTGGCTGGCTGGCGCCCTGACAGGCTTCGCGGTGTTGCTGCCGTTCTATCTGCTGCGCGGCATGGCGGCGGGCGACGTGAAACTGCTGCTGACGATCGGCGCCTGGGTCGGACCGGCGATGACCTTTCGCATCGCACTGGCGACGTTCGTCATAGGCGGGATCTGGTCATTGTGGGTCACCTTGCGTCACGGCCGGATGAGGCACTTGCTCGTGAATCTCTGGTGCATCGCCAGTGGCGGGTGGCGCCCCGGACGGCAGCGGGCAAGGAATATCGAGTACCAGCAGATCGAATCGGTCGGATCACTGCCCTATGGCGTCGCCATTGCCGCAGGGACATTAGGTGTGTTGTTCGCGTCGGCTGCATAGCCGAACCATCCGGGGTTGCCCCAGCATGGGCAGCCATAGCCGTAGAGCCTGTGACGCCGGCCGCAAACCGGTGTTGGAGAAAAGAGCGATGAACCAGCAGAACCTTGAAACCAGGACTGTCGTGCAGGTTACGCACCTCCCGGAGCCTGCGCCGTCGTATGGGCGTCAGGCGGAGGAATCCACTGTGTCGCTGCGCGCTCCGCGCACGCTAGCCGAAACCGGACTGCCGCAGGAGTTCGTGACACGGCTCGTACTCAAGTCCACCCTGCTGCACGGCAAGTCGAGTTTCGCGGAGCTCGCGGAACGGCACGGGCTGTCGGTCGGTGTACTGGACGACGTGCTGGCATTTCTCGTGCGCGAGCACCTTGTCGAGATCACCCACCGCGGCGCGAACGACATCGACGTGCAGTTTCGCCTCACGGACAGCGGTCGCGCGCTCGCGCAAGACGAACTGACGCGGTGCAGATATTGCGGCCCCGCCCCCGTCGTGTTCGAAAGCTATGTGGAAAGTGTGCGCGAACACTCGGTTCGCTGGGTGCGCATCACGCAAACCGACGTGCAGGCGGCATTCCGGGACGTGGTCATCGAGCCCGCGCTGCTCGATGCAGCCGCCGCATCGCTCAATGCCGGCCGCCCATTGTTGCTGCACGGCCTCGCCGGCAGCGGCAAGACGTTTCTCGCGGAGCGGCTTGGACTGCTGCTGCGCGGCAACGTGCCGATTCCTTATGCGCTCTACGTCGGCGGCGAAATCGTGCAGCTGCATGACCCGCTCGTGCACCGCGACGCACCCGAGCAGAGCCAGGCGCCGGCCGGCGACCGGCGCTGGCGTATGTGCCGCCGCCCGGTGGTGATCTCGGGCGGCGAACTGACGCTCGAAGGGCTCGACCTGCGCTATGACGCCGCAGCCGGTTTCTATCAGGCACCGCCGCACATGAAAGCAAACATGGGGCTGTATATCGTCGACGACCTCGGTCGCCAGCGTGTTGCACCTCATGAACTGCTGAATCGCTGGTTGATGCCGCTCGATCGGGGTGTCGATCAGTTCACGCTGCAATCCGGCTCGCGCTTCGTAGCGCCGTTCGACGTATGGCCGGTGTTCTCCAGCAACCTCGCTCCGGCCCAGTTCGACGAGGCCTTCCTGCGCCGGCTCGGTTCGAAGCTGTACGTCGGACCGTTATCGATCGACGACTATCACGCGGTCTTCAACGCCCGTTGCGCTGCGCTCAAGCTCAACGCTACCCAAGCCGCGTTCGATTACCTGCTGCACAACCTGCACTTCCCGAGTGGCCGGCCGTTCCTCGCCTGCTATCCCGGCGATCTGCTCGACCTGGTTTCCGCCGCGGCGCACTACCACGGCACGTCGCGCGAAGTGACGGAAGAAGGCCTGCGCAATGCATGGCACAGCTATTTCGGCACCGCGATGGAGCACGACAGCCCTTACCCACCTACGGCCGACCGGCCGGGCCGACAGTTGGCCGCCGGCTGACCGGCATGTGTCCAACGACCTACGCAGGAGTCTCACCATGAAAAACAGTCGCGCTTTAGTCATGCTGGCCGTCGCCGTCCTGGCGGGTCTGGCCGCCGTGATCTTTGCTTCCCGATGGCTGATGCAAACCTCGTCGAATGCGGTGACGCCTATCGCAGTCGCGGCGGGCGACGTCAATCTCGGCGAGCCGCTCAACTCCAACCTGATCCGCACGGTCAACTGGCCGACGGGAAGCGTGCCGCCGGGTGCATTCACCGATCCGAAAGCGCTCGAGGGCCGCGTGGTACGCACGAGCCTCGGGCGTGGCGAACCCGTGATCGAATCGAAGCTCGCGCCGATCGGCACCAAAGGCGGCCTCTCGGCCGTCATCGGTGAAGGCAACCGCGCCATCACGGTCCGCGTGAACGACGTGGTCGGCGTCGCGGGCTTCGCGCTGCCGGGCAACTACGTCGACGTCATCGTGAACACTCAGGAGCCGGGCAAGAGCGACTCGCAGCAAAGCATCTCGAAGATCGTGCTGGAAAAGATCCTGGTTCTCGCGGTGGCCCAGCAGGTCAATCGCGATGACACGCAGCCGAAGGTCGTCAACGCCGTTACGCTCGAAGTCTCACCCGACCAGGCGGAAAAACTCGATCTCGCGCGCAGCGTTGGCACGCTGTCGCTGGTGCTGCGCAATCAGGTCGACAAGGCAACGCTGCCGACCGGCGGCGCCACGAAGGTCACCCTGCTCGGCACACCCGCTGCCGTTGCAGCCTCGGCACCTGCCGCTTTGCCCGTCCATCCGGCGCGGGTGCGCTACGCCGCTCGACCGGCGGCGAAGCGGGACTGCGTCGGCGTGCTTTCGGGTGTGTTGGGCAGTGTTGAATGTTTCTAGGCTGGAGGCGGCGGCATTTGCGAAGACAAGCCGCCGCAACCGCCACCATCAAGGCAAATTCAGGGCAAACAACGGAAGTAACGATCGACCGATGTCGGCAAACGGGGGCAGGAAAATGAAAACGAACTTGGGATTCACATCCGGTGATGCGGTGCGTCGCCGCAAGCTGGGCGGCGTCGTGCTCGCCTCGGCTCTGTGCACCGGATTGCTTGTCGCGCAAAGCGGCGCAGCGCAGGAAGCGGCCGAGGTTCCGGCGCTCGCGAAGGCCAGGCCGAATGCGCCGTTGCCGGCGGGACGCGCGCCGATGCCGATGATGGTCAGCATGGCGCCGATGCCGGCCGGCGGAGCAGCCGGCGCCGCTGCCGCCGCGCCGCTGCGCGGCCCGAACTGCAGCGGCGATATCCACGAAGAGACCAGTGTCGTCGTGCCGGTCGGCAAGTCGACGCTCGTGCCGCTCGCCGAACCGGCACGCAACCGCACGCTCGGCAATCCGTCGATCGTGCAGGCCACGCTGGTGTCGCCGCGCACGCTCTACCTCGTCGGCATGGCGGTCGGCACGACCAACATGATCGTTCAGGGGCGCAGCGGCGGATGCCAGATGATCGACGTGATCGTCAACATCGACGCCAATGGCGTGCAGCAATCGCTTGGGCAACTGTTGCCCGGCGAGCACGGCATTCGCGTATCGACCGCGGCAGGCAACCTGGTGCTCGGCGGAAACGTGTCGAGTTCGCCGGCCGCCCAGCAGGCGATGGAGATCGCCAAGGCCTACGCGAGCGCGCAGCCCACCCAGCAATCGCAGAGCGCGTCCGGCAACCTCGGCAACGGGGCCAACGTAGCCCAGCAGAGTTCGAGCACCAGCAAGCCGGCCGACGTGATCAACATGATGACGGTCGACGCGCCGCAGCAGGTGATGCTCGAAGTCAAGGTCGCCGAGGTGTCGAAGACGCTCATCAACCAGTTGGGCGCGGCGCTCAACATTCAGGGTGGCTTCGGCTCATGGAGCGGCGCGCTCGTGAGCAACCTGCTGGCCGGCGTGTCGAGCCTCATTACGGGCAGCAAGGCGAACAACCGTCCGCTTAGCTTCGCCATCGATGCGCAGAAGACGGACGACCTCGTCAAGATCCTCGCCGAACCGAACCTCGTCGCAATCAGCGGCCAGGAGGCCACCTTCCTCGCCGGCGGCAAGATCTTCATTCCGGTGCCGCAGAGCAGCAGTACAGGCGCGACGACGATCACGCTGCAGGAAGAGGAATTCGGCGTTGGCCTGAAGTTCACGCCGACCGTGCTCTCCAACGGCCGTATCAGCCTGAAGGTCGCACCCGAGGTGTCCGAGCTGTCGCCGACCGGCATTACGCTCAGCGCGACCAACGTGAGCGGAGTATCAATCCTGCCGCTCATCACGACCCGTCGTGCGTCCACTGTCGTCCAGATGAGCGACGGCGAGTCGTTTGCGATCGGCGGACTGATGAAGAGCAACGTCACCGGCGCGCTGAAAGCGATACCCGGTATTGGCGAAATACCGGTGCTCGGTGCGCTGGCGCGCAGCACGTCGTTCCAGCAGGACCTGACGGAACTCGTGTTCATCGTCACGCCGCATCTCGTCAAGCCGCTGCAGACCGCCGACCTGCCGCTGCCGACGGACAGCTTCTCGCAGCCCAACGCGGTCGATGTCTACGCGACCGGCAACATGGAAGGCCGTCACCCGAAGGCGCATGCCGCGCCTGCCGGCGCTGCCCCGGCCGCTTCGCCCATGCCGGCCCCGGCCTCGGCGAGCCAGCAGGCGCCTCTGTCCTCGCCCGAACCGGTGCCGCAAACACCCGTCGCACCCGTCGCACCCGTTGCGACGGCGTTGCCGCCCTCCGACCCGCAGGCCGCGGCACGGACGAGTCCCGTCCCGGACGCGACGGCCGGCATAGCGGTACTGCTGGCGGACGCGCCGCCGTCCGCCGCGGCTGAGCAGACGGCCCGCGCTGCCCGTATCGAAAGTGCCGCGGCACGGATCGCCGCGCGTCAGGGGCGACAGGAAGTCGCCAAAGCGGACGCGTCGAGCCACGCGGTCGAACATTGATGTGATGCCAAGGGGAATCTCATGAAACACGAACACTTTGCTTTCGCACGCTGGGCCGCGCTCATCGTGCCGGTCTGCGCGGCGCTGGGCGGTTGCATGTCCAGCACGCCGATCTGGGATGCGCATTTCGGCGAGGCCCTCAAAGCCGTCACCCAGGCGCAGATCATCGATCCGCACGCGGCGGAACACGCGCAGTCGGCGCAGGGCATGGACGGCAAGGCCGCTGCTTCGGCGATGGACACCTATGACAAGTCCTTTCAACAACCCGTACCGGCGCCGAACGCGTTTGTCATCGGCATCGGCAACGGCGGCGGCGGGGCCGGTGGTCAGTAAAAACAATCTGCACGGGGGGTCGTCATGCGTCGTGTAAAGCAATCAGAGAGGTGCGGTGCAGCTCGTCGGAGCGAGCGCGGCGCAGTGTCGATCATCGTCGCGTTGTCGCTCGTGGCGCTGATCGGTTTCGTCGGTCTCGCGCTCGACCTCGGCAAGCTGTACGTCACTAAAAGCGAGTTGCAGAACAGCGCCGATGCCTGCGCGCTGGCAGCCGCACGCGACCTCACCGGTGCAACACCGTTGTCGGTGTCCGAAGCGGCCGGTATCGCCGCGGCTCACGCCAACAACGCCTTTTTCCAGAGCACCGCCGTCTCGGCGCTGACCGACAGCACCGTCACCTATAGCGATTCCACGAGCGATGCATTCGAGAGCAAAGACTCGATCACCTATTCGCTCGCCAACATCAAGTATGCGCAGTGCACGACGCAGTTGACCGGTATAGCGAGCTGGTTCATTCAGGTTCTCGGCTTGCTGCCGGGCATGAGCGCAGCCAACGCTGCGAAGCTGGAGAGTTCGTCGGTATCGGCCGCCGCGGTCGCCACGGTCGGCGCCGCGCAAACCGCTTGTGCGATCCCAGTGTTCATCTGCACGCCAGCATCGGCCGGCGCGTCGTCCTACACGACGGGCCAATGGCTGATCTCCAAGATAGACACTCAGGGCAACGGCACGTACGGCGGCGGCAACTTCGGCTGGGCCACTCTGACGCCGGGCAGCAGCGGCGCAAGTTCGCTAGGCACGCAGCTGACCGGTTCCGGTCAATGCAACCTGCCGGCGAACGGCTCCATGATCGGCACCACCGGCAACAAGGCGTCGCTCGCCGTTGACTGGAACACGCGTTTCGGCATCTATGGCGGCGGCGCGAGCGGCGTGCCCGACTTTACCGGCTACGCCTACACCACTGCGTCCAATCCCAGCGGCAACGCCTACCCCGACTTCGTGCAAGAACGCAAAGCGTACGCGCCGTACCAGGGGGACAACGTCACGCAGTACAAGACGCAAGGCAGCGCCGCCGCGCAATCCGCGTACAAGAACGGCGCCGATCGCCGGCTGGTGCTCGCGCCCATGGTGGACTGCACCGGCTTTGCGACCGCCGGTACGCATCAGGCACCGGTTACCGGCTGGACCTGTGTGCTGATGGTCAACCCCATGCAGCAGGGCGGCAATATCGACTCGGTGTTTCTCGAGTACCTCGGTCTGTCGAATTCGACGGGCAGCCCGTGCGCGACTCAAGGTGCGCCGGGTGCCGGCACCGGCGCCGGGCCGCTCGTTCCCGTGCTGGTGCAATAGGAGCCCGTCATGAGAAGAAATTCGTTGTCACTGCGGAAGATGCGCGGCGTGGCCGCGGTGGAGTTCGGGATCGTCTTGATACCGCTCGTCCTGCTGGTCACCGGCGTTGCCGAATTCGGTTACGCGATCTACCAGTACGAGGCGCTCACCAAGGCGACGCGCGACGCCGCACGCTATCTGTCCGAGTTCTCGCCAAGCGACATGTCGTATCCGGTTACCCAGGCGCAATGCCTCGCGGTATACGGCACCACCGACTGCAGCGGGTCCGTGCTGGTCAACGGTCTCAAGACGAGCATGGTGGTGATCTGCGACCGGGTCAATTCGACGGGCTGCCCGGGCATGTCGTTCGGCAATGTGCCGACCTACGACTCGAACAACGGTTCGAGCTCGGGCACGCCCGCAGGCAGCGTCAACCTGGTCGCGGTCAAGATCACCGGCTTCAGCTATGCGCCGATCGAGCCTTTTCGCGGCATCTCCACGCTCAATTTCAACGACATCACGACAATCATGAGGCAGGTGCTATGAACACGTCCTCTCCGCAGCACGCCTTGCCACGACGGCGGCGTCAACGCGGCGCCGCCGCCGTCGAACTGGCCCTGGTCATGGGTATTTTCCTGACCCTGCTGATTGGCGTCTGCGAGTTCTCGCGCGTGCTGTTCTACTGGAATACGGCGAGCGAAGCGGTTCGTCTTGGCGCAAGGACGGCCATCGTGTGCGACGCCGACGCGAGCGTGATCAAGACGAAGATGAGCGCGCTGCTGCCGTTGCTTGCCGCATCGAACATCTCGGTTTCCTATGCGCCTGCCGGGTGCAACTCTGATGCGACGACCGCCCGAAGCAGCTGCAGTACCGTCACCGTCAGCGTGACCAACGTCAGCGTGGCAACCATGATTCCGTTCGTGCCGCTCACGCTCAAGATGCCGCCGCTCACCACCACCTTGCCGCGCGAAAGTCTCGCGACTTCGACGGGCGGCACCGTCTGTCAATAACTACCCACAGCCAGGCAGCCACGACCATGATCAACATTCTCATCACTTCGGAAGACGCCGCGCGGCTTTCCCAAATCGTGCGCCTGATCGGCGAGTGCGGTAACTACCGTACGACCCGGATGGCCGGCAAACCGTCGTTACTGGTGGAGCGCGGCGACAGCCTCGACGCGTTCGATGTGCTGATCGTCGACGCGTCGTCGATCGAGAGCGCCGAGCTTCCGGTCATCGGCAAACTGTGCCATCAGCACGCGCGGCTCACGTGCATCCTGCTGATGCCGGATGCGTCGCCGCAGACATTGATCGAAGCCATGCGCGCCGGCTTTCGCGACGTGCTCGGCTGGCCGCTCGACCGGCATTCGCTCGGTGAAGCGCTGTTGCGTATCGAGAGTCAGCGGGCGCTGCACGGCGGGCACGAGACACAGATCGTTTCGTTCCTCTCCTGCAAGGGTGGCGCAGGCACCAGCTTCATCGCCAGCAATGTCGCGCATACGATCGCCGATAGCCAGCAAAAACGTGTGCTGCTGATCGACCTCAATCAGCTGTTCGGGGATGCCGCCTTTCTTGTCTCCGACGAAAAACCGCCGTCGACGTTACCGCAGATGTGCGCGCAGGTCGAGCGGATGGACGCGGCCTTCTTCGACGCCTGCCTCGTACACGTGAACGACACGTTCCATATACTCGCCGGCGCCGGGGACCCCATCAAAGCCGCGGACATCAAGGAAGAGCGGCTCGAGTGGATTCTGGGCGTCGCCGCGCCCCGCTACGACCTGGTGATCTTCGATCTCGGACAAACCATCAATCCGCTTTCCATCCTGGCGCTGGATCGCAGCGACCAGATTCATATCGTCTTGCAAGCGAGCATGCCGCACGTACGAGCGGGCCGGCGTTTGCAGGAGATTCTGGCGTCGCTCGCTTATCCGCCTGACCGTACCCGTTTGCTGCTGAACCGGTACACGCGCCACGGGGAACGCGCGCGTGCCGCGTTGGAGGAAGTGCTCGGCATGCGTCCCTATCAGGTCATCCCGGAAGACACCGAAACCGTGTCGGAATCGATGAACCACGGCGTGCCGATCGCGAAGGTGAGCCGCAATTGCGCCGTGTCGCGCAGTCTGCTTGCGCTCGCGAACAACATCGTCAGCCTCGCGCCGGAATCCGAGGGCGGCAGCGGACGGAGCGAGCCGCTGCTCGCCCGCTTCTTCGGCCGCAGCCCGGCGCCGAAACTCAAGGCTATGTAGAGACACCCCAAGGAGACCAACATGTCGCTGCGTGAACAGATTTCCGCTCAACGCGTGCAGCCGTTCGGCGAGCGCGAAAACGGCTTGCATTCGCCGAACCAGATGGCGCGGGCCGCTTACCAGAAGCTGAAACGGGAAATACATCAGTGCGTGCTCGAGCGTGTCGAGCTGGAACGTCTCGCGCGGCTGCAGGCTGACCAGGTCCGCCACGAGATCGGTGCGCTCATTGCGCGCACTCTCGACGAGCAGAAGGCGCCGGCCAACGACCTCGAACGCCGGCAGCTCGTGATCGACGTGTACGACGAGATGTTCGGTTTCGGTCCGCTGGAAAGCCTGCTGCGCGATCCGACAGTGTCCGACATTCTCGTCAATACATACCAGCATACCTATGTCGAACGCAAAGGAAAGCTCGAGCTGACCGACGTGACGTTCTACGACGATGCGCACCTGATGAAGGTCATCGAAAAGATCGTGTCGCGCGTCGGACGCCGGATCGACGAATCCAGCCCGATGGTCGACGCACGTCTTCCAGACGGCTCGCGGGTGAATGCCATCATTCCGCCTTCCGCGGTGGATGGACCGCTGCTGTCGATCCGGCGTTTCGCCGTCAATCCGCTGCAGATCTCCGACCTGATCCAGTTGCAGAGCCTCACGCCGCCGATGGCGGAGGTGCTCGACGCCCTGGCGCGCGCGAAGGTCAACGTGCTGGTGTCGGGCGGCACCGGCAGCGGCAAGACGACGCTGCTCAACGTCCTGTCGGGCTTCATTCCGGACGATGAGCGCATCGTGACCATCGAAGACGCCGCGGAACTGCAAATGCGGCAGCAGCATGTGCTGCGGCTCGAAACACGCCCGCCAAACATCGAGGGGCGCGGCGAGATCACGCAGCGCACACTGGTGCGCAACGCCCTGCGGATGCGGCCCGATCGCATCATCCTCGGCGAAGTGCGCGGCGCGGAGGCGCTCGACATGCTCAACGCGATGAACACCGGTCACGAAGGGTCGCTCGCCACGATCCACGCGAATACCCCGCGCGACGCGCTGACACGCCTCGAAAACATGATCAACCTCGGGGGCCTGTCGCTGCCGACCAAAACCATGCGCCAGCAGATTTCATCGGCGATCTCGGTCGTGGTCCAGGCTGCCCGGCTGACCGATGGCCGGCGCAAGATCGTCAGCATTCAGGAGATCACCGGCATGGAGGGAGACATCGTCAACATGCAGGAAATCTTCACGTTCAAGCGAACCGGTATCGACGAGAACGGCGTCGTGCGCGGGCGTTTCTGCGCGACCGGCGTGCGGCCCAAATTCGCCGAGCGCTTGCAGGCTTTCGGCATCGCGTTGCCCGACCAGACCTACGACCCAGGACGGCATTTCGAAACCGCCTGATTCGTCTTACCCGATCCGCTTATTGACTCGCAGCGGTCTCAGGAGACCTGCATGAACCCGATCTTCTACGCCTTCGCCATCTTGCTGTTCATCGCTGTCGTACTCGCGCTCGAGGGGAGCTACCAGTGGTGGAACAATCGTCACGGCCCTGCCGCCCGCCGGATCGAATCGCGTATCCGCGCATTGTCCGCTGGCGGGCAAGTGCATAAGGAGCGTCTGACGATCCTGAAAGAGCGCATGCTGAGCGACTCGGCACTGCTCGACAAGTTGCTGATGCAGGTGCCGCGCATTCAGACGCTCGACCTGTGGATCCAGCAATCGGGGGTCAAGTGGTCGATTGCGCGGCTGGTCGGCACGAGCCTCGTTTTGCCTGCGACCGTGCTGGCCCTCGCCACGTTCACACCCGTGCCGATGATGTTCGCTGCGCTCGGCGCATTGGCCACGTCGGCGCTGCCGCTCCTGTACGTGACCCGGCGGCGCACCCGCCGGCTGCGTCAACTCGAACGTCAGTTGCCTGAGGTCGCCGACATGATTAGCCGCGCGCTGCGCGCGGGACATGCGTTCTCCGGCGCGATCGGCATGGTGAGCACCGAGTTCGCCGAGCCAATGGGGAGCGAATTCCGCATCACGTTTGACGAAATCAACTACGGTGTCTCACTGAACGAGGCCCTGATGAATCTCGCGACGCGCGTGCCGGTCCGCGACTTGCGTTACTTCGTGATCGCCGTGCTCATTCAACGGGAGACGGGCGGCAATCTCGCGGAGGTACTGGACGGCATTGCCACGCTGATCCGCGAGCGCCTGAAGCTGTTCGACAAGATCCGCGTGCTGGCAGCCGAGGGCAAGCTGTCGGCGTGGATACTGGGTTTGCTGCCATTTGGTACCGCGGGGTTGATGATGGTCCTCAACCCCACCTTCCTTGAGGTGCTGTGGCAGGACTCGGCCGGCATCAAAATGATCGAGGCGGTGATCTCCTCGATGTTATTCGGCGTGCTGTGGATGCGGCGCATCGTCAAGATTCGCGTCTGATGGTGCTTGCGCACAGGTGCGCCGCAGATCAAGCTATTAAGGAGCTGTCATGCAAACGCTCGACTCGATGCATATGCTGTTACTGGCCGGCCTGTTCGCCGTGGTGTGCGGCGCAGTGTTCGGCGCCATGCTTCTATTCTCGCCGCGCGATATGCGCCGGCGCATCGAACAGGCGGGGGGCATGAACCTGCCCGTGTCTGACCCGGGCGCCACGCCGCCGGGGACCGCGTGGCTCGAAAAGCTCGTGGAAATTTCACAGCCGATTTCGAAGCTGTCGATCCCGGCCGAAGGCTGGGAAAACTCGGCACTGCGCGTGCAGATGATGAATGCCGGCTGGCGCACGCCAGGGGCCGCCGCCCTCTATTTCGCCGCTAAAACCGTGCTCGCGCTCGCGCTGCCGCTGATCGCACTGGCCTGGCTGGCAAACACGTCGTTCGCGGCGCAGCCGTATATGTTGTTCGGCATGCTCGCCACACTTGCCGGGATGGGCTATTACCTGCCGCACGCCGTGCTTACGCGCCGCATCGCGTGGCGTAAGCGTGCGATCTTCGAAGATTTTCCCGACGCGCTCGACTTGCTGACAGTCTGTGTCGAAGCGGGTCTCAGCCTTGATGCGGCGTTGATGAAAGTGGCCGGAGAAATCGAATTGCGCAGCCCGGTGGTCGCCAGCGAACTCCAGCTGATGCTGCTCGAAATGCGCTCCGGGTTTACCAAGGAGAAGGCGCTGCGTAATCTGACTCTGCGCACGGGTGTCGAGGATGTCGATTCCTTTTGCGCGATGCTGATTCAGGCCGAGCGTTTCGGCACCAGCATCGGTTCCTCATTGCGTGTCCTGTCGGATACCCTGCGCACACGCCGCCGGATGCGCGCTGAAGAGCAGGCGTCGAAGATCGCGCTGAAATTGCTGTTTCCGCTCATTTTCTGCATCTTCCCTGCCCTTCTCACCGTCCTGCTGGGGCCCGCATTTATCCACATCTACCGGACTCTTCTGCCTACCCTGGGTGGTGCCTAGCTTTCCGATCAGTCGCGCCGCAAGAGCGCATCGCGTACGTCGGCAATAAGCCGTGCTCCGAGCCGCGATTCGTCGGGGAAAATACCGATACATCCGCGGACGAATCGGGACGTTACCCCTGTATGGGAGTTTTGTGGTCCTGGCTGTGACGGCCGCATCGAGATTCTTTTTTTTGCAGCACCCGCAGCGAGTAGCATCGAAGCACCGGACGTCGTCGCGCAGCCGATTTTCAGGCGTGCAACAACGTAAAAAGAAAGGGGGGAATATCGTGCCAAAATCACCAGACCGTTTTCGAACGACCTCTTGCGTGACGGCCGATTCTGCGCAGTCCGCACCCCAACGCCAGCCGGACACCCAGCACCGTCTGATTTGCGTTGCTCGCGCACCGAGCGACGTGCTCCTGACCAATATGCGCCTGGCCGGCTGGGAGGTGACTGTGGCGAAAACCGCCGCCGGTGCGCAAGCCGTGACGGGGAAAACAGGCGTCGCAGCAGGTCTCATCGATTTCGACGGCTTCGCGCCACGCGACTTTGCGGCCCTCAAGGAGTGCCTGAGCCAACCGGCCATCGGCTGGGTGGCGGTCTCGGCCGAAGGCCACACGGCAAGCCGCGTCGTGCGCGAACTGATTCGCAATTATTGTTTCGATTACGTCACGCTGCCGCTGCCGTCTGAATGGCTCTCCCATGTGCTCGGGCATGCTCGAGGCATGGCGGCGTTGGATTATTTTGACCATGCTGCCGAAGCCACCCTTCCGGGCGACAAGGAGATGGTTGGCACCTGCGAGGCGATGCAGCAGCTTTTCGGCATAATCCGCAAGGTCGCCAACACCAATGCCAGCGTGTTCATTTCCGGAGAATCCGGCACCGGCAAAGAGCTCACCGCTCACGCGATCCACGAGCGGTCGCCGCGGCGCAAGGCGCCGTTCGTTGCGATCAATTGCGGCGCGATTCCGCAGCATCTTCTTCAGTCGGAACTGTTCGGCTACGAACGCGGCGCGTTCACCGGCGCGGAGCAGCGCAAGATCGGCCGCATCGAATCGGCAAACGGCGGCACCCTGTTTCTCGATGAAATTGGCGACATGCCGCTCGAGGCGCAGGCGAGCCTGTTGCGCTTCCTGCAGGAAGGCAGGATCGAACGGCTTGGCAGCCACGAATCGCTTCCCGTCGACATACGCGTGATTTCGGCCACCCACGTCGACCTCGAAGCCGCCATACTCGACGGACGCTTCCGCGCCGATCTGTTCCATCGTCTGTGCGTGCTGCGTGTCGACGAGCCGCCGCTGCGCGCACGCGGCAAAGACATCGAAATACTCGCGCATCACGTCCTGCAGAAGTACAAGACCGAAAGCACGCGCAAGATTCGCGGCTTCACGCCATCGGCGATCGCCGCCATGTACAACCACCCGTGGCCCGGCAATGTGCGCGAGTTAAACAACCGTGTGCGCCGCGCGCTCGTGATGGCTGAAGGCAGGCTGCTGACGCCTCATGATCTCGACCTCGAATCGCCGACCGACAAGGAAGCGATGACGCTCGACCTCGTACGCGAAGAGGCCGAGCGCAGCGCGATCGAAACCGCATTGCGGCGGCACGATTACCGGATGGGCGAAACGGCGGCGGCGCTCGGAATCTCGCGCGTCACGCTGTATCGGCTGATGGTCGCGTACGGAATGCGCAACGTCAAAGATATGGCTGTGGACGATACGGACGAGATACTGAACGGGGACCCGTCCGTCTGATTGGCGACTTTCCGGTTTTCCATGTGCGTGATGCCGACGCTCCATCGTCTGCGCCGAACTTGTCCACAGCAACGAATGCATCAGGGCGTTTCTCCTTCCTGCGGCTTTTCGTCAAGATCGCTCCTGAACTCGCTCTTCCTGTGTGAACCGTCGCAGAACGGCTTGTTGTTCGAGTGTCCACATCGACATAGCCAGACTTCATCCTTATCTACCTCGATATTTTTCCCGCCTTGGGTGGTAATCTTGAAGTCGCCCTTGATGTGGTAAGGGCCGTTGTTCCGGGGGGTGATAATTGCAGTTGCCATTTGCGCCTCCGATCGTTGTGAATCGCGCGGTCCCGCACATGTTAGGGACACCCGATGCGGCAACCTGAATACAGGTCAAATTTCAGTCTATCTCTGATACGGCGCCAAGGTGCGGCGCGCATCGCGGCATCGCACAAAAACCAGTCGGAAATTCGCCGCGAATGGTGTGAGGACATCATGATCATGATCGCCGATGCGGTGCTCGTCATGCACGCACTGATCGCGCTTTTTATCGTGGGCGGACTCGCTGCGATCTGGGTCGGCTCGGCCCTCGGTTGGGATTGGGTACGTCACCGACTGTTCCGGCTCACTCATCTGTTCGCGATCGGCCTGGTGTCGGCCCTGTCAGTGCTGGGCGTAGTCTGCCCCCTGACTGCGCTGGAAGACTGGCTGCGAAATGGCTCGGTTGGGGCGCAAGGCTTCATCCAGCGCTGGGTGAGCCGCCTGCTCTATTACGATGTGCCGGTCTGGGTGTTTACGCTCGCTTATGTGGTGTTCGCTTTGGCGGTGCTGCTGACCTGGCGCAGGGTGCCGCCCCGGCAACGCACCTAACGCACCTAACGCACGGAACGCACGGAACGCACCGAACGCACCGAACGCACCGAACGCAGCCAACGCACCCAACGCACCCAACGCACCCAACGCAAAGGCAGTTTGCCGTGCGATCTACGGCGCGGCCGTTGTGTCGAGAAGACGGGCTGCTTCACGTCGGGTCTCGTCGGCCTCACGCGGTCGCCGGGTCTGGCTGAAGAGCGCGCTCAGGTTGCCAAGTGTCCGCGCTTCATCCTGACGGTAGGCCGCGCGATTATCTCGCGACAGAGTCCGATAAAGATCCAGCGCGTGCCGGTAGGCGCCTTCCGCCTCGCGTGGGTGGCCGCTGTGACTGAAAAGAACACCTAGATTGTTCAGCGTCCGCGCTTCGTCCGGCTGGTAGGCAGCGGGGTCTTCCTGCACGAGCGAACGATAGATTTGCAACGCATCCTGATAAGCCTCCTGTGCATCCTTCGGCCGTCGCGTGGCACGATAGAGCGCGCCAAGATTGGTCAGCGTGCGCGCCACGTCGGGCCGATACAGTGCTGGACTCTCCCGGGCAAGCTGCTGCCGGATCGTGAGCGCTTCCTTGTAGACATGCTCTGCCTGCTGCAGTCGCTGCATGGCGCTATACAGGTTGCCGAGGTTGTTGAGCGTACGCGCGAGTGCCGGGCGATAGGCCGCAGGGTTGCCTCGCACGAGAGCCCGCTGGATGTCCAGCGCCTCGCGATACGCCTGCTCCGCATCGCTCATGCGTTGTGTGGCGTCGTACAGGATGCCGAGGTCGTTGAGCGTCGTCGCGATATCAGGCTTGTAGGTCGCAGGATCGCGATAGGCCAATGCACGATCGATGCCTAGCGCTTCGCGGTAGGCATCCGCTGCTTCCCTCAGGCGCTGTGTATCGCGATATAGAACGCCCAGGTTGTCGAAGGTTTCTGCCACAGCCGGCCCGTAGGCCGCCGGGTTCTGTTGCGCCAGTACCCAGTAGATCTCCAGCGCCCGCAGATAGGCGGCCTCCGCCTCCTTTGGCCGTTGCATCCCGACGTAAAGGTTGCCGAGCTTGTCGAGCGTGCGTGCAATTTGCGGCTGGTAGGCCGCAGGCTTCTCCTGCGCAAGCATCTGATAGCGCGACAGCAGCGTACGGTAAATCGGTTCCGCACGTTCAAACTCGCGTTGCTCCTGCAAAGAGTCGGAAAATGCAGTCGCAATGTCGGCGTCTTCCGGTTGCAACGCGTAGGCCTTTTCCAGATACGGCAATGCATTCTGCGGCGCGAAGCGCAGCAGTTCGATTTCGCCAGCCTCATAACAACGCACCGCCAACACCTGCGCGGTTCCCTGTTGTTCGGCAAGCAGCCTGGTCAGCAGTTTTGACGCGCCATCCAGATCGAAGCGCTCGAGCGCTTCGTCTATCTGCAGTTCAAGCGGATCGGAACTCCGTGCGATCGAGGATCTGCGCAGCAGATCCTCGTAACGTGCGGTCCATTTCCGGGCTTCGGCTACCAGATCTGCGTCGGGCCGCGCCCTGATTTGCCCGGCAAGGCGCTCGATTAGCGGTTCGATATTGACGAACGCGGTATCGGTCCTGCGCCCGATGCGGCCCGATTGCGCATGCACTGCACCGAGTATCACGTTGGCGGCTCTCGCGAGCGAGACCCTCTGCGCACCGGAGAGTCTCGCGCGCTTCACCGCGCGGTTCAACTCGATGGTCATGCGGTTGAGCGTCTGGACGGACAATCCGCAATCGGCCTGTACCTTGAGGCCGTTTTTGATATCGACCTCGGAGTACGCCGGAGAACAGGCACTTCCCGCGTCCGCAGCCAGGCATCCTCCGGACAACACGGCCAGCGCCACGCCCGAAAGAATCTTGCGCGCACTCATTTCCCATCACGCTCGCCGTTCAATGGAAAGCAGCGGCGTCCGGCAATGCAGCTTGCTTCCCTCCTCCGGCCGACGATCGCGGCAGCCACGCGGAGCAGAGCAGCGCTCCTGCCAGGAGGTGCAGCGAGTCGGGCTGCCCGACTGCGGAGCAGATGTCTTACCGGTTGAAAAAGCACTACGCGGGCCTGCAGTCAGATCAGGCCCGCACCTGGATGTGATTGACAACGCCCTCGACGGCATCCAGACACCAGGCGTCCTGTTCCGCCCGGCGTCTTTCGGCTTCGGTCGCCACCCAACCTGCCAGCGTAATCCTGTGGTTTTCCACATTGATGGTGATCTGGTCAGCGCGCACACGCAGATCGGTTTCGAGCACCAGTTGCAAAGCATCGGAAATCTCATCGTCGCCGTCCGCTTCGGCGGGCACCAGCTCCAGCAGATTCACGACGTCACGGCAGCCGCCGACCCACCAGGCAGTCACACTCGCGAGGCGCCTGTGAGACAGGCTGATCACTTGCCCCGTCAGGGTCACAACACCGTCCTCGACCGTCACTTCGACGACGCCGCTGCCGTCGTTGCCCGCCTGGTCCATGGTGCCGCGCAGCACTTCAAGCTGGCCCTTGACGCGCGCACAGATCACGCAATTGCGGAAATCCACCGCCTGCGCCAGCCGTTCGCAGACATGCGTGCGCAACTCGCCATCGCCGACCGGCGGGCTGACGGCGACACGCAGCCGGTCGACCAGACGCTGGCCCTCGCTGTGTACCTGGGTCAACTGAAGAAGCCGTTTCTTGGATGCGATATCCGGTACCTCGCCTGCCACGGTCAAGGTGCCGCCGTCGAAACTCATATGAATGGGATGATTCTGGAGCTTCAGGTGTGATTCGCGTTCGAAGGCTGCCATCACCTGCTTCAACACCGTATCGCTGCGTTGCATGATCCGCCTCGCGCAATGGTTGGGTGACACAGCGCCCCTTTATGGCGCACTGCACAAGCCTTGCCGTATCAGGCGGGCGCTGCTCAGGTCGGCAGACCATGCATGCGACGGGCGAAGCGTGCCCGCTCGGCTCGATCCATCAGTTCCAGGAATTGATCCGTGTCCATGTGAATCAGCTCTTGATGATCGCCGGCCTCAAAATAGACATCCGGATGCTGGGCAAGGCTCTCGTCGAGATAGGTTTGCATGCCATAGGCCGTACATACCGGCGGAAGCGCCCCTGCGTCGCAATCCTTGAACAGCTCCCGCAGATCGACCTCTTTGGCCAGCAGGAGGTGGCGTCCGGTCTTTGCCCAAAGCTCGGACAGCCGCACGGCGTAGGTCGATGGCAGCACAGCCGCCACGTAGCCGTGTTCGTCTTCGAAAAGCACGGTCTTGGCGAGACGGTCGCCGGGAATATGTGCCGCCGCCGCAGTTTCGGTGCTGGAATGGCTGTACGGATGATGCACGATTTCGTACTGGGAGCCCTTGCTGCTCAGGCAGCTCTGGAGAGTGGCAGAGATTGCCATGACACACCTCCTCTGGAAGGAAGGAAACGAGGGATTATTGCGCAAGATTCCTTAAGGATAGTTCGCTTTAGCTCGCGCGTGAAAACATGCAGACGGCCGCATGCGGACGGCAGCGCCATGACTGTGCGGGCGTGACGACGAATGGGACGATCATCCCGTATGGCACGCGGGTCTGTTTTCGCCAATAATGGCCCCACATCCACTACTGGACGAGGGCGGCCATGCGCTACAGCCCCGACGCCATCCGCACGATCGCCCTGGTCGGGCATGCCGGATGCGGCAAGACATCGCTTGTCGAAGCCCTGCTGCACCGAGGCGGCGCGCTCCACGCGCCCGGCAGCGTGGAGCGCGGCACCACGGTCTGCGATTTCGACCCGCTCGAACGCAAATATCACCACTCGCTGAACTCCGCCGTCACCCACCTGCACTACCGGGATACACGCATTTATCTGCTGGATACACCCGGCTATCCGGACTTTTCCGGGCTGTCGATCAGTGCGCTGCCCGCTGTGGAGACTGCCGCCATCGTCGTCAATGCGCAGACCGGCATCGAAACCACCACCCGGCGCATGATGGCCTGGGCGGAGGAGCGCAAGCTCTGCAGAATGATCGTCGTGAACGGCATCGATGGAGAAAAAGCCGACCTTCCCGGCCTGCTGCTGCAGATTCAGGAGAACTTCGGCAAGGGATGCCTGCCCATCAACCTGCCGGCGCAGAGCGGCCGCCAGGTGGTGGATTGTTTTTTCAACCCTGCCGGCGACGCCGACTTCCTCTCTGTTGCGGCCGCGCACGATGCGCTGGTCGATCAAGTGGTCGAGATCGACCCGGCCTTGATGGAGCTTTACCTGGAGCAAGGCGAGGCCATCAGCCCGGAGCAGCTGCACGAGCCCTTCGAGCGGGCGCTGCGCGAAGGTCATCTGGTGCCGGTCTGCTTCACGTCGGCGGCCAACGGCGCCGGCATCGCGGAACTGCTCGACGTGTTCGTCCGGCTTCTGCCCAATCCGCTGGAAGGCAACGCGCCGCTCTTCTACCGCGATGCCGGCGGCCGCCGGGAGGTCGTGCGCGCCGAACCGGTCGCCGACAAGCATGTATTGGCCCATACCTTCAAGATCGTCATGGACCCCTACATCGGCAAGATGGCCGTGTTTCGCATCCATCAGGGCACGATCAGGCGCGATAGCCAGCTCTATATCGGCGACGGGCGCCAGCCGTTCAAGGTCGCCCATCTATTGATGCTGCAGGGCAAGGAGCACGAGGACGTCCAGCAGGCCGGTCCAGGCGATATCTGCGCCACGGCCAAGGTCGACGAGATCGGCTTCGATGCCGTGCTGCACGACGCACCCGAGGACGGCGACATCCACCTGACCCCGCTCGACTTCCCCACCCCCATCTACGGTTTGGCGATCGAGCCTGCGCGCCGGGGCAACGAGCAGCGCCTCTGGGAAATTCTGCAAAAGCTGAGTGCGGAAGATCCGTGCCTGCGTATCGAACACCCGGTCGGCACCAACGAGACGGTGGTGCGAGGTCTGGGCGAGTTGCACCTGCGCCTCGTTCTGGAGCGACTCTCCGAGCAATACAAGCTCGAGGTCGTGACACGGCCGCCGAAGATCGCCTATCGGGAAACCATCGGCGCCAAGGCCGAGGGACATCATCGCCACAAGAAGCAAACCGGCGGCGCCGGACAATTCGGCGAAGTGATGCTGCGCGTGGAGCCCCTGCCGCGCGGCGCCGGCTTCGAGTTCGTCGACGCCGTCAAGGGCGGCGCCATTCCCGGCCAGTTCATGCCCGCCGTGGAAAAGGGCATCCAGCAGGTCATCGACAGCGGGCCGCTTGCCGGCTTCCCGATGCAGGACGTGCGAGTCACCGTCTTCGACGGCAAGAGCCATCCAGTCGACTCCAAGGAAGTGGCGTTCGTCTCCGCCGGGCGCAAGGCCTTCATCGACGCCGTGCTGAAAGCCCAGCCCGTCCTGCTCGAACCCATCGTGGACATCGAGGTGATGACGCCGGAAGCCGCGATGGGCGACATCATCGGCGACCTGTCCGCCAAGCGCGGGCAGGTTCATGGCACACGCACGGCCGCCGGCAACGCCGTGGTCGTCGCAGGGCAGGTGCCGTTGTCCGAACTCAACGACTATCAGTCGCGTCTGAACGCCATTGCCGGCGGGCACGGCACGTACAGTATCCAGCTCAGCCACTACGATCCGGTGTCCCCCGCTCAGCAGGAGCGGATGGCGGCGCAGCACAAAAAACAGGGCGACGGCGCGGCGCCATGAGCGGCATGCCAGTCGAGCGACCCGACGCGCCACCTGATACGCAATCCGATACGCCACCTGATACGCCGCCTGATACGTCACCTGATACGCCACCTGGTACGCAACCTGATACGCCACCTGGTACGCAACCTGATACGCAACCTGATACGCAACCCGACACGCAACCCGGCGTAACGCGTATTCGACGACAGGCGGTCGAACACCCGTTCGCCCTCCCTGAAGCACTGGATCGCGGCTACGCACTTTCTGACGGCGACGCTGCGCCGCCGAACGTGAGAACGACGCCGCGCACAGATCCGGGCTACGATGTGCCGGACCCAGGCACATAGGAAGGCACAGCGTTGGAAGGAGGCTATGCGATGATCGCGCTGTTTACTGACTTCGGGGCCGACGACATCTATGTCGGACAGCTGAAGACCGCCTTGCTGCGGCACGCGGCAGCCGGCACCACCCTCATCGATGTGCTGCACACTGCGCCGAATTACAACCCGCGGGCAGGCGCGCATCTGCTCGCCGCGCTTCGAGGCTGGTACCTGCCGGATACGGTGTTTCTGGCCGTGGTCGACCCCGGCGTAGGCGGCGAGCGCGATGCGGTCGTGCTGCAAGCCGACGCGCAGTGGTTCGTGGGACCGGACAACGGTTTGCTCTCGGTCGTGGCGGCGCGCGCGGCGCGTTCCCGAACCTGGCGCATTACGTGGCGTCCCGCGATGCTCTCCGCCTCGTTCCATGGCCGCGATCTGTTCGCCCCGCTGGCAGCCTGGCTCAGCTGCGGCGACCTGCGTCCCGACCCGCTTCTTAATCCGCTTCCCGACAAGCTGGCTGAAAGCGCGGGTTTGCGTGTGCAGCTTGGTGCGGACGATCTGGCCGAAGTCATCTACGTGGATCACTATGGCAATGCGCTGACCGGGCTGCGGGCTGGCACCGTGCCGAGGAACGCCCGGCTGGACATTGCTTCCAGAGAAGTCGCCTATGCCCGGGTCTTTGCCGATGCACCGGCCGGTCAAGCGTTCTGGTACGAGAACTCGGTCGGGCTAGTGGAGATTGCGGTGAGCGGCGGCAGCGCCGCGGCTCAGCTTGGTGTGCGTGTCGGGGATGCAGTTCGGCAGCGGCGCTTGCCCCCCGATCCGCGCAACGGCGGGAACAGCTGACGCCCCGTAGTCCGCCGTCGCCGATGTGCGCGTGTCCGATCATCCGGGCACGGCTACTGTGCCATCTGCAGATCCGCCATCGTCGCGGCAAGAAAACGCGCCGCCTCACCGCCCGTGACGACCCGATGGTCGAATGTCAGACTCAGCGGCAAGATCCGATGCACGGCGGGAACTCCGGCTGCCGCCACGACCTGCTCGTGAATACGCCCGGCTCCGAGAATCGCGACGGTGGGCGGCACCACCACGGGAGCCGCATATTTACCGGCGATCATGCCGAAATTCGACAGCGTGATCGTATTGCCGCGCAGTTCTTCCGGCGGAATCTTGCGGGCCCGGATGTCGGCACGCATCCGGTCGAGCCCGGCGCGCAGATCCGCTGGGTCGCGCAGCGCGACGTTGCGCAACACCGGGACGAACAGGCCGTCCGGCAGATCGACGGCGATGCCGAGATCGATCTTCTCCAGCACGTGGCGCCGTCCCGTATGTCCGTCGAACCATGCGTTGAGCCCCGGTTCGGCGCGGCATCCGGCCACCAGCGCGCGGATCAGACGGATCGTGACATCGGTATGCGGCGGCCACGCATGAATGTCGGCATCGTCGATGACGGTTGCCGCCGCCACTTCGCTCCGCGCGCGCGCCATGTTCTGCGCCATCGCGCGCCGCACGCCGCGCAGCACTTCGGGCGGCCCGAGTTCGGCGAGGATCTTCGCGACACGCTGCACGTCTGCCGCCGTGATCACACCCTCCGGCCCCGACGGCGTCACCATCGCCAGATCGACATCCAGCTTGCGCGCGAGCGCCCGCGCCGCCGGGATCGCCTTAATCACGGCGACACCCGCGCCGATGCCTGCGCCGATGCCTGCGCCGATACCGCCGCCAGGCTCCGCCGGCGCTTCCCGCACAACATGCTGGCCGACCTCCATATGACCGACCACAGTGCCGGCATCGGCTTCGTCGCCCTCTCCTTCGAATGCGACAAGCGGCGCGCCCAGATGCACGACGTCGCCCGGCTGGCCGAACAGCTTCACGATGCGGCCGGATTGCGGCGACGGAATCTCGACGATCGCTTTCGCCGTTTCGACCGACAGCAGCGGTTGATCCGCGCGAATGTCGTCACCGCTCTTGACGTGCCACTCGACGATCTCCGCTTCTTGCAAGCCTTCGCCGAGATCGGGCAGTTTGAAGACTTTCATGGCTTCACGACGCCTCCAGAGTCTGCCTGACCGCGGCAACGATGCGCTCCGTGCCTGGCATATATTGATTCTCGAGCCTGTACAGCGGCACCACCACGTCATATCCGGTGACGCGCTGCACCGGCGCGAGCAGCGAATACAGTCCGCGTTCGGCGATGCCGGCGGCAATCTCCGCGCCCACCCCTCCGGTGCGCGAGCCCTCGTGCACGATCACGCAGCGCCCGGTTTTCGCCACCGACGCGAGAATCGTGTTCATGTCGAGCGGCTTGAGCGTCGCCACGTCGATCACCTCGGCCATCACGCCTTCCTGCGCGAGCACATCGGCCGCGGCCTGCACGTCCTGCAATGCGCCCCCCCAACTCACCAGGGTGACGTCCGACCCATCGCGCAACGTAAAGCAGGTGTCGAGCGGCAACGCCTCGCCGTTATCCTCCACCGGCTGCCTGAAGAGCCGGTACAGCCGTGTCGGCTCGAAGAAGATCACCGGGTCCGGGTCGCGGATCGACGCGAGCAGCAAGCCGTACGCGCGTGCTGGCGATGACGGCGTCACGACACGCAGTCCGGGTATATGGGTGAACAGCGCTTCAGGGCTTTCGGAGTGATGCTCCGGTGCGTGAATACCTGCGCCGCACGGCGCACGGATCACAAGCGGGCACGCCAGCCGTCCGCGGGTTCGATGCCGCAGACGCGACGCATGATTCAGAATGTGGTCGATGGCCGGATAGATGAAGCCGCTGAACTGGATCTCCACGACCGGCTTCAGGTCCATCGCCGCCATGCCGATCGCGGCGCCGGCGATCGCGGTTTCGGCCAAAGGCGTATCGATCACCCGCTGCGCGCCGAATCGGGCCTGTAAGCCGACCGTCGCGCGGAACACGCCGCCGTTCACGCCGATATCCTCGCCGAGCAGCACGACGGCCGGGTCGTGCGCCAGTTCATAGGCGAGCGCCTGATTGAGCGCTTCGACCATATTGAGGTCAGCCATGGCGGTTCCCCGCAGGAGGCGCGAATCGCTGTGCCATCGCCAGTTGCTCACGCATCGCCAGCGGCAAGGCTTCATACAGGTGATCGAACATGGCGGATGGGTCTGGCGGCAGTATCGCCAGATACGCGTCGACGGCCTGCTCGACCTGCGCAAGACACGCGCGGCCGAGCTGCTCGTCCTGCGCCTTGTCCCAGACGTTCATCCGCATCAGGTAAGTACGCAACCGCAGCAACGGTTCGAATTCCCATTGCTTGCTGAGGACCTCGGAGTCGCGATAGCGCGTCGCGTCGTCGGCTGTCGTGTGATCGCCAAGGCGATAGCTGAGCGCTTCGATCAGCGTCGGGCCATCGCCGCGGCGAGCTTTGGCGAGCGCCGCGTGGACCACCTGATGCACCGCGATCACGTCGTTGCCGTCGACCTGCAGCCCGTCGATTCCCGCAGCGATCGCTTTTTGCGCGAGCGTTTGCGCCGCGCTCTGGCGGCTGCGCGGCACCGAGATCGCCCATTGATTGTTATTGACCACGAGGACCAGCGGCGCCTGCCAGACGCCGGCCATGTTCATGGCCTCGTAGAAGTCGCCTTTGGACGTGCCGCCGTCGCCGAATATCGCCACCGCGACGCGCGGCTCCTGACGCAACATGAACGCGTAGGCCGCGCCGGCGGCATGGCATACCTGCGTGCCGATCGGCACACAGTTCGGGAAATCGCAGCGCGGTCCGCTGAAGTCGCTGCCGCGTTCGTCGCCGCCCCAATACAGCAGGCTTTCCGTCATCGTGACGCCGCGCAGCAATTGCGCGGCGTGATCGCGATAGGAAGGAAACAGCACGTCGTCGGACTGCATCGCGCTGGCGACGCCGACGCCAATCGCCTCCTGTCCGAGCGACGACGCGAAGGTGCCGAGCTTGCCGGTACGCTGCAGTGCGACCGCCTTCGTGTCGAACGCGCGTGTCAGCATCATCGCGCGATAGAGCGGAATCAGCGCCGCCGGGTCCCGCGCAAACGCTGGCAACGGTTGAACAGGCTCGCCGCCGGGGCCAAGGTATTGCGTGTAGCCGATATGAAAACTGGCAGCCGTGGTCATGACCGCTCTCCATGTTCATTCAGATATCGTATACGCGGCGGAGTTCGCACGCACGAGCGCTACCGCACAAACACCGCTGCGCTCGCGCATTCAAACCGGGCCGAAGGCCCGATTGTCGCGATGCACCACAAGAGACGCGGCCTAACGTCTGACATAAGGAACCCGCTCAGGCGTGTCCCGCTTGATAGATGGGCGAGATTAACTATGCTTCCAATAATGATTGCCCGACTGTGACCTGCCGCGCAGAAAAACCCTATCGTTTCTGGGAAATTGACGTGTTCACCGTCGCCGTGAACCACGGTGACAGGTCGGTGTTCACGTATCTTCAACGGAGGTCCGTATGAGCTATCACCTGGAAGGTCGTCTGCTCGAGGTTTGTAACTGCAAGGTCCTATGTCCCTGCTGGATCGGCGAGGACCCTGACAACGGCACCTGCGACACCATCGTCGCGTGGCACGTAGACAAGGGAACGATCGACGGTGTCGATGTGGGCGGCAATACCATCGCAGCCGTGGCTCATATACCCGGCAACATCCTGCAAGGCAACTGGACTGCCGCGATCTACATCGACGATCAGGCCTCCAAGGCGCAGGAAGAAGCACTGCTGAAGGTGTACACCGGGCAGGCCGGCGGCCCCGTCGCCGAACTCGCCAAGCTCATCGGCCAGGTCGTCTCGGTGGAGCGGGCGCCGATCCGCTTCACGGTAGTCGCAGGCAAGGGCGAACTCGAGATCGGCACGAACTACTACGCCGAACTCGAGCCCTATCTCGGCGCGACCGGCGGCCAGACGACCCTCTCCGACACCGTGTTCTCGACGGTGCCGGGGGCTCCGGTGTTTGTCGGCAAGGCCCCGAGCTATCGATCCAAAAACGCCGCCCTCGGCATCGACCTCGACATCAAGAACCACAACGCCCTGCAGAGCACGTTCGTCTTTGACGCATGAGCCCGACGCCAGCCGCGTTGCCGCCCAGCGCGTCGCGCCACTATCGCGTGTTCGTGCCCGTCCTAGCCGTGCTGATCGCGCTCGCGTGGCTGACGTTGTGGGCATGGGCGCGCAGCCCGTACGGACGCTATCTCGAGCACGGTGACTGGACAGCGTCAGGACCGGCGGCGTTTCTGTGCCGTGTCATTCCGGCCGGCAATGTGATCGTGCCCGTGGTGCTCTACGCGGCCGCATGGATACTCATGACGGCGGCCATGATGCTGCCCACCACCTTGCCGTTGTTCAATATCTTCGACCGGTTGACGGCCCAACGCCCGGATCATGGGCGCCTCCTCATGCTGCTCGTCCTCGGCTACATGACGGTGTGGGGCGCCTTCGGGCTCCTCGCGCATGCACTTCAAAGTACGGTGCTGTTCCTGCTCGCCAGCGCACCCACATTGGCCTGGCATGGCTGGCTGATCGGCGCCGCGACCATTGCGTTGGCCGGCGCATTTCAGTTCAGCAGCCTCAAGTACCGGTGCCTGGAAAAGTGCCGCACGCCCTTGAGTTTCGTTATCGAGCACTGGCGCGGGCATGCGCAAGCCCGGCACGCGTTCGCGCTTGGCGTGCAGCACGGCCTGTTCTGCGTCGGGTGCTGCTGGGCGCTGATGCTGCTGATGTTCGCACTCGGCACCGGCAGCCTCGGCTGGATGCTCCTGCTTGCGGCCGTGATGGCGATCGAAAAGAACGTTCGCTGGGGCCGGCGTCTCGGCAAGCCGCTCGGTGTTGCGCTGCTGTCCTGGGCAATCGTGCTGGTGGCGACCCATGCATGAAGCGCGCAGCGGCTTGCCCACCTTGCAGACGATCGTCCTCACCGGGGCGGCGATGCTCGCCTTCGCGGGCAATTCACTGTTGTGCCGGCTCGCATTGCTGCAACGAGGCATCGATCCGGCCAGCTTCGCCAGCATCAGGCTGATTTCCGGAGCGATCGCGCTCGCCGTCATCGTGCGCTTCCGGTCGGAACGATCCTTGCCCCGCCATGCCGACTGGCGCGCTGCAGCGATGCTGTTCGCGTATGTCGCGTTCTTCTCCTTCGCCTATCTCACCTTGCCCGCGGGCACAGGCGCATTGATTCTGTTCGGCGCGGTCCAATTGACGATGTTAAGCGGCGGTTTGCGCTCAGGCGAGATGTTCGGATCCGTTGCATGGCTGGGTCTCGCTCTGGCTGTCGCGGGGCTCGTCTACCTGGTGTCGCCGGGTGTCGCCGCGCCTGCGCCATTCGGTGCCGCGCTGATGGCGATCGCCGGCGTGGCGTGGGGCGTGTACTCGCTGCGCGGCCGCGCCGTCGCCGATCCCCTAGCCGCCACGGCAGGCAACTTCGCACGGGCGGCGCCGCTCGCCCTCGTACTGAGCCTGCTTTTCGTCGCCAACGCTCATGCGAACGTGGCCGGTGTCGGCATGGCTATTGCCTCCGGTGCGCTCACGTCCGGCATCGGGTATGTCATCTGGTATGCCGCGCTCGGCAAGCTTTCCGCCATGCGAGCCGCCACCGTACAGTTGTCGGTGCCGCTGCTCGCTGCATTTGGCGGCGTGGCGTTCCTGTCGGAAGCGATCACAGCGCGGCTGGCTGCCGCCTCCGCGGCGATCCTCGGCGGCATTGCGATGGTGCTGTTCAGCAGGTCGCAGAGGCCGCGCCCGTAGCGTCCTGCTTCGGACGCACGGCCGGTCTCAGCGTGGCAGGCCGGGAATGTCGACGCCGAACGTTTGCAGCACGAGCACGACGTTGAACGCTAAAACAATAAGTGCCGCCAGCATCGCAACCACCGCGATGGACGGGCGATTCGTGTATGCGCCCATCACATCCCTGTGGCAAGTGAACCAGAGCAACGCTGCCATCGGCAGCGGCAACGCAAGACTCAACACAACCTGACTGATGACGAGCGCCTGGGTCGCATTGACCCCAAGCGCCACCACGACGAAACTCGGCACCATCGTGACGACCCGGCGCAACCATAGCGGAATTCGAAAACCGACGAACCCTTGCATGATCATCTGACCCGCCATCGTGCCGACAACGGAACTGGATACGCCCGAAGCGATCAGGGACAACAGAAAGATGCCTGCCGCCCCAATGCCTAATAGCGGCGCCAGCGTGTGATAGGCCGTTTCGATCTCCGCGACCTCCGGATACCCATGGTGAAATGCACCAGCGGCCATGATGACCATCGCCATATTGATGAGGCCGGCAATGGTCAGCGCGATGACGACTTCGATATTCGAGAATTTCAGCAACGTTGCCCGCTCGCGCTCCGTCCTGGCGGGCGCTCGCCTTTGCGTCAGCCCCGAATGCAGGAAGAGCGCGTGCGGCATCACGGTCGCGCCCACGATACCGACGGAAATCGTCAGCGCATCCGCGTCGGGCAATTGAGGGGAAAAGGTATGGACGAATACACCCGGCCACGCAACCGGGGTAATGAATAGCTCGGCAAGGTAGGACAGGCCGATGATGCCTACGAGTGCGCCAATCGCCAGTTCAAGGGGACGAAAACCCGCGCTCTCGAACAATAGCAGGCCGTAGGTCACCACCGCCGTGACCATCATGCCGGTGAGCAACGGCATGTGAAACAGTAACGACAGCCCGATAGCACCGCCGAGAAATTCGGCCAGGTCGGTTGCCATGGCGGCGATTTCGCTGACGCCCCACATCAGCAGCACGACAGGTTTGGGGAAACGTTCGCGGCACAATTCCGCAAGGTTGCGCCCTGTGGCGATGCCGAGTTTCGCGGATAGCGCCTGAAACAGCATCGCCACGAGGTTTGCGAACAGCACCACCCACAGCAGCGCGTAACCGTATCGGGCGCCCGCCTGAATGTTCGTCGCAAAGTTGCCCGGATCCATATAGGCAACGGAGACGACTATGGCCGGTCCAGCAAACGGCAACAGCATCAGCGCGCCACGGCGGCGACCTTCCAATACCTCTCTCGCCGCAAGCGTGGTGCGCTCGGTACTCGTTGCAGGTCTGGCTGCCTTACGAACGCGATCGTCCAAGCTCGTCGCTCCTTGCTCACGCCAATGACAGAAGTGCCCGATTCACCACGCAGGCGTGACAATCAGGCCACCGCGAGGCCACCGCGAGGCCATCGCGCCTCGGCTTGCATCGAGGACATTTTGCAACAGCGGAGTCACCGCTGTGCCCACCTCGGTCATAAGAAGAAATGTACCGCAGAGTGTGATTGTCCACCCTAATGCGAACTTGCGCAGGCGCTCGAAGAACTGAAGAAGATCAGCAAGCCGACTACTACCAGCAAGGAGATCGCCCAAGTCGCAACGATTTCGGCGAACGGCGAGGAATCGATCGGGCAGCGCACCGCCGAGGCTATCGACCGTGTCGGAAAGGAAGGCGTGATCACGGCGGAAGACGGCAAGCCGCCGGCCGGCCAGGCCGGTGGTCCCGGCGCAGGCGGGCCAGGCCTGGATTTCTAGAAACCGACCTACAGGCCCAACGCCAGGCGGATCACGCACGCCGACATGTCTTCAACGGCATGCCGGCGTGCGCCGCTTATTCGTCATCGCAGTCATAGCGCGCCACGTGCTTTGGTTGTGAGCTTTTATTGGTTCGCTTGCGCTCGTGCGTTGATTACATTGAGCGGTCATAAAGAAACAGTTTCAAGGACCATTCGATGACATTCTCCCGGGGCGCAGCACTGAAGCCATTCCTTCAAAAACCGCGCCGGCTGCTGGCCAGACCGGCCGTTTTTCTCGCGGCGGCAGCGGCCGTTATTGTCGTCCTGGCGTCGCACGCAGCGCAAGCTGCCCCGCCCGCCGAACTGAAACTCGACTACGCGTACTACTCGCCGGAAAGCCTGGTCATCAAGCGCAACGGCTGGCTCGAACAGGAACTCGCGCCGGATCATACGCAGGTCAAATGGGTGCTGAGTCTCGGCAGCAATCGCGCGCTCGAATATCTGAACAGCGGCGCCATCGATATCGGCTCGACGGCAGGCCTCGCTGCCGTACTCGGCAAGGCGAACGGCAATCCGATTCGCGCCGTCTATATTTTTTCGCGGCCTGAATGGACCGCGCTGGTCGTGCGAAAAGATTCGCCGATCAAGTCTCTCGCCGACCTGAAAGGCAAAAAGATCGCGGCAACCAAGGGCACCGACCCTTTCCTCTTCACATTGCGCGCGCTGCATACCGCCGGCCTGTCGCGCGACGACGTCGAGATCGTCAACCTGCAACACCCGGACGGACGCGTCGCGCTGGCAAACGGTCAGGTGGACGCATGGGCCGGTCTGGATCCGCATATGGCTGCCGCGCAGATCGACGATGGCGCCCGTCTGCTTTACCGGAACGTCGACTTCAACACGTGGGGTTTCCTGAATGCGCGGGAAGACTTCATCAGTGCGCATCCCGATACGCTGACGCATGTGCTGAAGGTGTACGAGAAGGCTAGGCTGTGGATCGCCGCCCATCCTGACGAGACGGCGAAAATCATCGCCGAGGAATCGAAGCTGTCGCTGCCGGTCGCCAGACTGCAACTGAGCCGCAACGATTTCAGTCAACCGCGGCCAGGCGAACGGCAACTGGCTGCACTGAAAGCCGCCGCACCGATCCTCGTGCAGGAGCAGTTGGTCAAACCCGGCACCGATCTGAACACGGCGATCGACGCATTGATCGACGTGAAGGCGGCCCAGCCGGTCATCGCGGCGAACAGCGGCAAGTAACGACAAATGAGCCGCGCATTCCGTCAGCTCAGCATGGCCGCCGACGATTCGCTCAAGCTTCACAACCGCGACTCGGCTGAACCGGTTCGCCGCGCCCCGGCGCGGCCGCGCGATCCGCTAAAGCGCTGGCGCATCGCCGGTCTGGCTTTGCCGTTCGGGTTTCTCGCCCTCATCGAAGTGCTGGTCCGCCTGTCGATCTTGCCGGAACATCTGGTGCCGGCGCCGAGTTCCATCGCGAGGACACTCTGGGAGCTGGGCGGCGCCCGCCTCGGCCGTCACATCGGGGCAAGCTGCGCGCGCGTCTTTGCCGGTTTCGGTCTCGGCGCCGCACTCGCGCTCCTGCTCGGCGCGGCGATGGGTTTGAGCCGGCGTCTCGATGCGCTGCTCGACCCAGCTTTTCAGGCGCTGCGCGCGATTCCGTCGCTTGCGTGGGTGCCGATTCTCCTGCTGTGGATGGGTATCGACGAAGCACCGAAAATCACGCTGATCGCGATCGGCGCGTTCTTTCCGGTGCAGCTCAGCGTCGTGGCGGGGATTCGCGACGTCGACAGAAAGCTGATCGAACTCGGTGACGTCAATCGCCTGAATCAGCGTGCGCTTTTCACGCGCATCCTGTTGCCCGCCTCGCTTCCACAGATCTTCACCGGATTGCGCACGGGCTTGAGTCTCGCGTGGATGTTCATGGTGGCGGCGGAACTCATCGCGGCCACCCGCGGACTCGGTTACCTGCTCAGCGATGGGCGTGAGACCGGACGTCCCGACCTCGTGTTCGGCGCGATCCTGTTGCTCGCTTTGCTGGGCAAACTCAGCGACGGCATTCTCAAAGCGATCGAGATACATACGCTGTCGTGGCGCGACACGGCAACCGATCAACTTTCTTCGCGGAGCGTGCGCTGATGCCCCCAGTTCCAGCGCCTCTGCTCGACGTCCGTGCAGTCAGCAAGGGTTACGACGGGCGCACCGTGCTCGAACGTGTGACGTTCGCGATCGGACGCGGCGAAATCGTGAGCCTTGTCGGCCCGAGCGGCTGCGGCAAGAGCACGCTGCTGCGCGCGATCGCGGGTCTCGATCGCGACTTCGGTGGCGAGATCCTGCTCGACGGCGTGCCGCAGCGCGGTCCGTCGGCGAGGCTCGGCGTGATCTTCCAGGAGCCTCGCCTGCTGCCGTGGCTGAAGGTTGGCGACAACGTCGCGTTTTCCGCCGGCCCCCGGCGGGGCAGCGATCCGCGTGTGGCGGAATTGCTCGGCGAAGTGGGGCTGGCCGGCCTACGCGACGCATTGCCCAAGCAGCTATCCGGCGGTATGGCGCAGCGTGTCGCACTGGCGCGCGGACTATTCCCGAAGCCCGATCTGCTGCTGCTCGACGAACCGTTCAGCGCCGTCGATGCGATGACCCGGACGCGGCTGCAGGACCTGTTGCTATCGCTCACGCAGGCGCACGGCAGCGCGGCACTGCTCGTCACGCATGATCTGGACGAGGCGCTTTATCTGTCCGATCGCGTGCTGTTGCTCGCGCCGTCCGGCAAGACCGGCGCGGGCCGCCTCGCGCGGGACATCGGGATTGCCGCGCCACGGCCGCGCGACCGGCGCGACGGAACGCTCACGCGCGTGCGGGACGAATTGCTGGACGGCATCGGCGTGTCGCTACCGTCTGTTCAATGAGAAATATCCAGGTCCGCGGATCGCCCGCGCTGTCCCGTATCGGTTGAGGACTCGAACGTGATGAACTGCGCCGACGTCCACACCTTGCTGTCATCCCGCTGCCGCCCGAACAGATACACGGGCCGGAAACCGAACGGCGCGTTCAGCGGTGCAATCTCCAGCGTGCCCGACAGATCCTGCGGCAACGGCCTGGCGGTCAGGCGCTCCGCGGCGACGAACAGTTCCGTCCCCCCCAGTTCATGTCTTGCAGTCCCCTGCGCGAGCAGCTCCGCGCCGCTGATCTCCCAGCGAAACGTCGGCGCATGCGCGAACGGATTGCCCTGTAGCGGATCGCCAACTTTCACGAAACTGTCGATAGTCCCTTCGATCACGATCCGCGCGTTCGCCAGATTGCCGACGTCGATTTCGACGCTGTCGGCATCGCCATACGTATCGCTGCGGAATTCGATGTCGGTCGTGCCGGTGCGCCAGGCGGCTTCCTCGATGTGCTCGAAGCCCGCCGAGCCGAAGTTGTGGATCGTCCCGTTGAGAATGCGGACCCGGCCGCGCCATGATGCCCATCGGTAGCGGTCGCGAATACGCGCGCCGCCCCAGCGGATACGGATCAGCCGATCCGAATAACCCAGTTCTTCATGCAGGTCGCGCTCCCAGATCAGGCCCGAGTGGTCGAACGCCGCAACGTATTCCCAGCCGGCGCGCCCGAGCAGACGGTAGTCGAGCGTAGCCGGGCCGCGATGCGCAAATGCATCGCCCTGCCGGTGTTCGCCGCAGCGAACCAGCGCGGCGCTATGCTCGCCGGTGGTCGCCCATGTGTGGCGTGCCCGCAGCGCGCGGCCCACCGCTTTCCGGTCGAGCGTGTCGGACAGCACGCCGGTCAGGCCGCCGTGCACGCCGAACACCTGCACGCCGGGCGCGCCGCCGCCCGGCCTGCCGCGATGTTCGTCGCCGCTCGCCGCGACGCCCAACTGGTAGCCTCGCGCAATCACGTCGCGGTAAAGCCAGTCGAAGTGTCCCCACGTCGACGCGATTTCGACCAGCCGTTCCAGTTCCGGATGATGCCAGTCGGGAATGTAGCGTCGTCCGCCCACATGCGGCATCACGAGGTGCTGTTCGGCATCGTCGACATAAGCGTCCCACAGTTCCTCGACCGGCCAGCGGCCCAGTTCGACCGCGGAGCCCTTCATGTCCTCGTTCCACACCAGCGTGCGGTTATGTTCGCCGCGTGCGTTATAGGGGAAGCCCGGCGGCTCGTCGCCAAGAAAGACGACGTTGTGATCGCCGCCGGCCGTCGAACTGCCGCACCATTCCTGAACCGGGTAGACGACGAAGCGTCCCGCCTCGTTGAATGCTTCGACCGTGTCGACGCCGAGCTGCCAGTTCGCATCCGTGATCTGGAAGTCGTTCGCGGTGTAACCGAGCACGTCGATACCGCCGATGTCGCGAGCGTACGCCGCGTTGTAGGCCGGGCTGTTCGTGCCGACCGTATCGTGAGCGTGAACGTGCAGGTCGGCGTACAGCGAGCGGGCAACCGGCAAACGCGGGTCGATGGTCAGCAAGACTTCGGCCGCGCGCACGCCGTGCAGCGCAGGCGCAGTGGCCACGATGCGCAGCGTGCCTTCGGTGGACGTCGGCAGGTCATCCAGCGCGCAGGTAGCCCAGCCCTCTTCTGGCAGCCGCAGTTCGCGGCGATGGACCAGCTGATCGCGATCGTCATAGGCGCACACTTCGATCGCCCCACCGGCATCGCGGCATGCATTGCCCCAGCGGTCCTGCAACGAGACGCGAAACGTCGCCGGTTCTGACGGCCGCACGAACCGCGGACCGTTCAGCAGCACCTGCGACGGCGCGCCCGCATGAATATCGATCACGACATCGCCGGGCACCGCCACGAAGCGCGACGTACCGAGCGGGTCGACATAGAACCTGAAGCGGAACTGATCCTCGACGAAGGTCTGCACGCGGGTGCCAGGTCCGCGGCGCCGGTCGCCAAGCCGGATGACGATGTGGTCGCCCGCGTTCAGATAGCCGTCCGCGACGTCGACGATCACCGCTTTCTGGAACGGCCGCTCATGTCCCTTCTGGTCGAAGCGCACGTTCAGCGCCTGAACCGTCGCCGGACTCTGGCCCGGCGCGAGCGGCGCCGCATGATATTCCGCGCTGATGAAGTTCGCGGCGCCCGGGTCGCTCGTCTGGAACAACGCCCAGTCGGAATAGAACTTGAAGGTCGCCTTGAGCCACGCGCCGTCCGCAATGCCGGATGCGCCGACTTCGTAGTCGAGCACGATCTCGCTCCAGCTGCCCGCCTCCAGACGCGTCACGTTGCAGCTCACACGCCCGGCGAACGGCAGGGCCTTGTGACGCTCATACAATCCGGCCGGTGCGACGTGCGTCCCCAGTCGCTCGCGCAACGCGGCGCCCTTCGCTTCGATTCCCTGTGCGCGGTCATTCATCGCCATGCTTTCCTGAAAGTGAAATTCGTGAGATCCGGTATGCGGCAGTACGCCGGTCAGTGCGTGAACGGCCACGGCGCGGCTGGATTCCAGACCGGCACGCCTAGCCACGCATACCAGGGCGCCATCACGCAGATACCGTAGACAATCGCGATCAGCACCGACACCACACCGACCTTCGCGTAATCCGCCGTCGTGAACGCGCCGCTGCTGTAGGCGATGACGCCCGCGGTGATTTGCGTCGGCAGCAAATAAGCAAAGCTGTCGGTGTCGCTGATCAGCAGCGTGAACGCGACCGGATGCAGACCAAGCCGCGGCGCCAAAGCCAATGCGACTGGCGCGATCATCGTCACGGCAGCGACGTTCGACAGCATGCCGATCCGGATCACGTGCGTACCGACCATCACGATCGCCAGCACGGCCCACCAGACATCACCATGCGCGACCGCGTAGATATGATCCGCTGCCCACTGCGCGAGCCCCGAACCGCTGATCGCCGCCGACAGCGACAACGCGCCGCCCAGCAGAAACAGCGTGCCCCAGATGGTCCGCTCCTGGACCTCTTTCCAGCCGAAGCGCAGCACGCCCGGCGCGAACATCAGCGCGAGTCCGATCAACGCGACGATTTCCGACGGCAAGCCGTGCAGCGATTCGGTTGCCCACATCAATGCGACAAACGCGAACACGGCGAGCGCCGCGTAGTCGTGCCCGCCTGCGGGCGGCAGCTTGCGCCTTTCGGCGACGATCGCCTGACGGCCGCCGGGAATCGCGACCGCACGCGATTTGAAATAGTGCTGCACCCAGAACTGGGTCAGCACGAACATGCCGAGATACGGCCATTGCAGCTTGAACCACGTGAAATACGACAGCCGCAGCCCAAGCTGTTTCTCCAGCAGACCGGACACGACCATGTTCGGCAGATGCGCGGTGAGAATGCACATGCCGCTGATCATCGAGCCATAGACGAGCGTCTGGATCACGATCGCCTTCTTCGCCTCACGTTCGCGCGCGCTGCCGCCGAACAGGCCGACGATGCCGTTGGTCACCGGCAACAGTGTGGCGGCGCGCGCGTTGGCGGCCGGCACGACGAGCGACATCACGAAGTTGACCCCGAACATCGCCCAGATCACACCGTTCGCGGTGCGTGCCTTGAAGCGCTCGAGCAGCAGCAGCGCGATGCGGCGATCGAGACCGGCGGCCTGCATGATCGCGGAGAACAGGAACGCGACGAGGCAAAGAAACACCACCGGCGCGGCAAACCCGCTCGCGGCCTTTGGAAACGGCGTGACCGCATGCGACAGCACCAGCAGCATCGGCACGAGAATGCCGCTCACGCCGACCGGAATCGCCTCGACGACCCACACGATCGCCACCCATGCGACGACCGCCAGCGTTGCCTTGCCCTGCGAGGTCAGGCCCTGTGGTGTCGGCAGCCACCATGCAATCGCGAAGAAGCACAGCCACGCGGCGATGAATCCCACGCGGGCTTTCAACGGCGTCCGCGGGATGCGCCTCGCGTCCGATGCGCGCGGCTCCCGCGAATCCGCAGCGGTGCCGAAAGAGGCAGGCCAGCCTTCCCTTTCCAGCGGCGGATTGCCTGCTGTTTCGTTCGTCACTTCCCAACTCCCCATCGTTCGGCTCTAATGCGACGGTCGCTTGCCGCCCTGGAGTTGGCATAATACGTATTAATACAAGTTATCGATCTAACAGGATTTCACATCGATATCGTGATTTGTGGGAAAGGAACGGTCGGCCGCCGTGGCTGCCGTCCCGGACACACCGCCTTGAGGACGCACTACCCCTATGACACTGGTTCGCGAACACATCACATCGCTGTATGAACAGATCGCCGGCACGTTGCGCGGCGAGATCGAGCGCGGCCGTTATGAGCCTTCAGGGAAACTGCCGTCGGAGGCCGAGTTGAGCGAGCGCTTTTCGGTGAGCCGCGTGACCGTGCGCCTCGCGATCGGCAAGCTCGCCGACGAAAAGCTGGTGGAGCGCAAACAGGGCAAAGGAACCTTTGCAACCGGCAAGCGCCTCCAGCATCGGCTCGACGTATTGCGCGGCTTTTACGATTCGCTCGCGCGCCAGGGCGCCGCCCCGCATATGGAGTTGCGGCGGATGGAAGAATGCAGCGTGCCGCCGGGCCTGCAGGACGTGTTCGGCGCGGATGTCGAAACGTGTGTGTATCTGGAGAGGTTGCATTCCGTCGACGGCGAGCCGGTCGCGCTGGCGCAAACCTGCCTGTTGCCGGAAGCACGGGCTATCTCACACGAGCAGGCCGCCGGCATGCCGTCTTACGAGATGCTTGACGCGCTGCTGCGGTGGCAGATCGAGCGCGCCGATATGTCGATCACTGCGGTCGCCGCATCCGCCGAAACCGCACGCGTGCTGGGCGTATCGAAACATGCGCCGCTGATGGTGATGAAGCGGACGTCGTATCTCACCGACGGGCGCGCGTGTGAATCGACGGTTTTCCACATTCGTCCGGAGCGCTACGAATTCATCGTCAGCAGCGCGATGAACGCGACGCTCACCTATGGTGCCCGCTAGAACCAACGGGCGCCGCAGGGACAAACGGAAGATCATTGCAGCGGGTTCAGAATTTTGGCAAGCCCGGCGGGTTGCTTTCGGCACGGTTCAGCGCCTCAGCCTGAATCCCCCAGCGCGCGAGCGAGCGCGTGTAAGTACCATTGGCTATCACGCCATTGGTCGCCAGCGTCAGCCCATCGACGAGTCCGCTGCCTTTGCGTGTTGCGATCGCAACGTCCGCTCTCGCGGGCCAGCCCGCATTCACGGTTCCCACCTGGCGAATCGCGCCGGTTCGCGCGGCGTCGTAGGCAAGCGGCGCATTGGGATCGAACTCGACGTCCGCACGACCGGAGAGCAGCGCAACGCGGCTTGCCGCGTCGTCGTCGAAATACTGGACCTCGACGGGCTTGAGACCTTTCGCGACGTTCTGCCGGTTCCATTCGAGGATGATCTTTTCCTGAATCGTCCCCGAACCGGTGATCACGCGCAGGCCCGCAATGTCTTTCGGCTCCGCGATGCTGCGTATCGGGCTGGCGGAGCGCACATAGAAACCGTGCAAACCCTGACGGTACGTGGTGAAGTCGAACTTCTCCTTGCGCTGTTCCGTTACGCCGACGTTCGAGATGACTGCGTCGTATTTCCCCGAACTCAAACCCAATGGCCAGTCGACCCATGCAATAGGCACGATGTCGAGCTTGAGCCCCAACGAGTCGGCGATCAGTTGCGCATAGTCCGCATCCGAACCGATGACGGTTCGCGCATCCGTCGCATAGGTTGCAGTGGGCGGGCCATGCGGCGAGATGGCGACCGTCAAGCATCCTTCCCTGACGAAGCGGTAGCGATTCGCGATCGCCGCAATCGCCTGCTCGTTTTTCCCGGTACGAATGCGTCCCGGCTGCTGCGGACTGAGATCGACGCTGGCCTGCGCGGCATGGGCACCACCACTGATCGTCGCCAGCCCGGCCGTGATGCCGGTAATAATGAATGTTCGCCTGTTGATCATTGCGTTGCGAAGATGGAGTTGTCAGAGCACGCGCGACAGAAATTCGCGCGTGCGGGAATGTTGGGGTGCGTTCAGCACGTTCGCCGGCGGACCGACTTCGATCACCCGGCCGCGATCCATGAATACGATGGTGTCGGCCACTTCCCGCGCAAAGCCGATCTCATGCGTGACGATCACCATCGTGGTACCCGAGCGCGCAAGCTCCTTAATGACGTCGAGCACTTCATTCACCAGCTCGGGATCGAGAGCGGATGTCGGTTCGTCGAACAGCAGCACCTTCGGCCTCAACGCCAATGCGCGAGCAATCGCGACCCGCTGCTGCTGGCCGCCCGACAATTGCCGCGGCCACGCATCCGCCTTATTCGCCAGCCCGACGCGCGCAAGCAGACCACGCGCAAGCTGCTCCGCTTCCTTGCGTGGCAGCCGGCCAAGCGCGACGGGCGCCTCGACGATGTTCTGCAGCACGCTCAGATGCGGGAAAAGATTGAAATTCTGAAACACCATGCCGACATCCACGCGACGCCGTAGCACGTCCTTCTCCTTCAGTTCGTACAGCGTCATCTCTTCACGGCGATATCCGATCAGTTCACCGTCGATATCGATAAAGCCGTCGTCGACCCGTTCGAGGTGATTGATCGTGCGCAACAACGTCGACTTGCCGGAGCCGGATTGACCGAGGATCACGGTCACACTGCCGGGGCGCATGGTGAGCGAGACGTTGTCGAGCACCTTTAGTGTGCCGAAACTCTTCGACACCTTCTGGATGACGACCTCGCCGCCTTTGCGCTGATCGGCCCACAGATTCGCATCGCTGTCGACCGTCGACTCAGCCGGCGCGGCGGCGAATCGAGGATCGCCGGACGATGCGATTTCATCCCGGCGCCAGAGCCGACGCCGCACAAACCCGGGAAGCGCTTTGACGAAATCGTCGAATACGGTCGGCGTAATGCTGCGCGTGGCCCCGCGCGAGAAATGGCGTTCGACATACACCTGGATCGCTGAAAGCACCGTGAGAATGATCAGATACCACACGGTCGCCACCATCAGCAGCGGGATGACCTCAAGATTGCGCCGGTAGATGATCTGCACCGTATAGAACAGTTCGGGCATGGCCAGCACGTAGACCATTGCGGAACCCTTCGCCAGTGCGATGAGATCGTTGAACGCGGTCGGCACAATGGCCCGCATTGCCTGCGGCAGCACGATGCGCCGCGCCTGACGAAGCCGCGGCAGTCCCAGCGCAGCGGCTGCTTCGAGCTGCCCCTGATCGACGGACAGAATGCCGCCTCGAATCACTTCCGCCGAAAAGGCGGCGTGATGGAGCGTCAGACCGAGAACGGCCGCGCAGAAAGGACTGATGACTTCGGTGGTCGGCCAGTTGGCAAACGTGATGCCGGTAAAGGGAATGCCGATGCTGACGGTTTCGTACAGATAGCCGAGGTTGTTCAGGATCAACAGCAGCACGATGAGCGGAATCGAGCGGAACAACCACACGAAGACCCACGCGCTGCCTGCCAGAAGCGGGGAACGCGAGCCCCTTGCCAGCGCGATAAGCATGCCGAGCGCGAAGCCGATCGACGCGCCGAGCGCCGTCAGCAGCAGTGTCCTTCCAAGCCCCGACAGCACCGGTTCCGACAGAAACCATTCGGCAAAAACGCCCCAGCCCCAGCGCGGGTTGGCCAGCACGGAGTCGAGCACGAGCGCGATCAGGATCGCCGCGACGACAGCGCCGGCCGTACGCGCGCGATGCTTCGCGGGCACGACGTGATATCGGCTTCGATCCCGTTGCAATTCTCCTTGCCCGGAACCCGGCGCCTGTACGGCGATTTCAGCGGTTTCGTTCATCGTTCGCACCGTGTCCGTTTCGTGTCTGTTTCATATGCGCTTTGTGTCCGCTTTGTGCCCGCTTTGTGCCCGCTTTGTGTCCGTTTATGCAGGCTCGGCGAGCGTGTAACGGCTTTCCTTGCGTGGCAGGCCAAGATGGTCGCGCAGCGTCGCACCCGTGAGCTTCGTCTCGTAACGGCCGCGCAGCAGCAACTCAGGAATCACGTAGCGGACAAAATCGTCGAGGCCCTGGGCCTGCACCGCGAAGCCAAGAATGAATCCGTCGGCGGCACCTGCGTCTATCCAGCGAATGATTTCATCGGCCACGTGTTCCGCCGTACCGAGGAAATGTGTCTTCGGCGTCGCGACTTCGAGCGCGACCTCGCGCAAGGTTTGCCCCTTGTTGCGCGCATTGGCCTTGATGCGATCGGTCGTCGAGCGGAAGCTGTTCCTGCCGATATCGCCGAGTTCAGGGAACGGGGCATCGAGCGGGTACTGCGTAAAGTCGTGATGGTCGAAAAAGCGGCCCAGATAGGCGAGCGCTTCATCGATATTGAGCAGATCGCGAATTGCCCGGTACTTTGCTTCGGCTTCCTCATGCGTGGCGCCGACAATCGGACCGATACCGGGGAAGATCTTTACGTCATCGCGGCTGCGCCCATGCGCCTCGGCGCTGTCCTTGACATGCTGTGCGAACACCTGGGTCTCTTCGACCGATACCGAATGCGTGAACACCGCATCGGCGTATTTGCCAGCCAATGCTATGCCCGCTTCCGACGAACCAGCCTGGAATATCACCGGCTGCCCTTGCGGCGAACGCTGGATGTTCAGCGGCCCCGCTACCTGAAAGAACTTGCCCTGGTGGTTCAGCGCATGCAGCTTGTCGCGATCGAAAAACACGCCACGCTCGCGGTCGCGCACGAATGCATTGTCATCCCAGCTGTCCCACAGCCCTTGTGTCACGCTCAGATACTCGTCCGCAATTTCATAGCGCAACGCGTGTTCCGGATGCGATCCACCGTAGTTCTTCGCGGTGCCTTCGAGCGGCGTCGTGACGACGTTCCAACCGGCGCGGCCGCCGCTGATCAGATCGAGCGATGCGAACTGACGTGCGACTGTGAACGGGTCGCTATACGACGTTGAAACCGTACCCGCCAGACCGATCTTCGACGTAACGGTAGCGAGCGCCGACAGGATCGAAATGGGCTCGAAGCGGTTCAGGAAATGCGGGATCGATTTCTCGTTGATATAGAGACCGTCCGCGACGAATGCGAACGCAATGCCGTTGACTTCCGCTTTTTGCGCCGTCCTGATCATGAAATCCAGATTGACGCTGGCATCCGCTGGGCCGGCGGGATGTTTCCAGGCATTCATGTGGCTGCCGGCACCTTGCAGCATGATGCCGAATGGGATGTGCTTCTTGCTCATGATGTCGTTCGCCAGACAGAAGAAAAATTGAAGCGGGCTAGGCATTTGCGCTCGCGAGAAAACCGCCCGGCGCGCTCACTACTGCTCGGTTGCCGCGAATTACGCTGATGCGGTACGCCGAAGGCTGATGCGTCCTGATGCGTGCATACGGCGCGTCACGACTTCGGCAAACCCGGCGGATTGGTCGCCGCCCGCCCGATCGCCTCGGACTCGAGATGCCAGCGCGCGAGCACCGCACGATACTGTCCGTTCTGGATGAGGTCGTTCAGCGCGATGGTGAGCGGATCGGCAAGACCGCTGCCCCTGCGGGACGTCACTGCAACCTCCGCCGTGCGCGGCCAGCCGCCGCTCAACGTGCCGACCTGGCGCGTCTTGCCTCGCCTCGCTGCATCGTAGGCAAGCGTCGCGTTGACGCTGAAGATTGCGTCCGCCCGTCCCGACTGCAGCGCGACGGACCTCACCGCATCGTCGTCGTAGTACTGCACGGAAACGGGCTTGAGTCCATGCGCGACATTCTGCCGGTCCCACTCCAGCAGAATCTTTTCCTGATTGGTCCCGGCGTCGGTGATGATCCGCAGACCGGCGACGTCCTTCGGCTCCGTGATTTGCCTGATCGGACTGTCGGTTCTCACATAGAAGCCGAGCTGATCCTGCCGGTAGGTCGAGAAGTCGAACTTCGCCTTGCGCTCTTCCGTCACCGTGACGTTGGAAATCACCACGTCGACCTTGCCCGACGCAAGCGCCAGCGGCCAGTCCGGCCACGCGAGAATCACGACGTCGAGATGCTTGCCGAGACTGTCCGCTATCAGTTGCGCGAGATCCGGGTCGAATCCGACTACCGTCTTCGCATCGCTCGCATAGGTGCTGATCGGCGGATGACCAACGACGATGCCCACCGTCAACGCATTCTTCCCGACGAAGGCGAAGTTCGAAGGTATGGCCTTGATGGCGGCCGGGTCCTGCGTGCCGCGAATCCGGCTCTGTTGCGCCGGGCTCAGATCGAACCCCGGCACCGCGGCGAGGGCTGGAGCGATGCCGGCCGTCAAGCCGGTCACGCCCGCCAATACAAGCGCTGCAAGATGCGCGCGCAATCTCATCGTCATTTGCTCCATGGGAAATGCAGGTGGGTTTATCGGCTTGCGAGGTCGGCTTCGTTGGCACGAAGATCGTCGAGGGTATCGATACGGACAGGATCGAGGAGATCCTTGCCGTAGCGCAGATGAACATGCACCTCAGGCGGCAACGATGTGTCGAACAGGCTGGCGTAGCCGGCATTCGCGTACAACGCCCACGCTTCGGGTTGCCGGAAGCCTGTCGTCAGATAAACGCGGGTGTAGCCCTGGGCGAGCGCGCGCTGTTCGAGTTCATGCACGACGCGGCGCGCGAGACCCTGGCGGCGCACATCGTCGCGCGTCCAGACACGCTTGAGTTCGGCGGTGCGCGCGTCGTAGCGCTTGAATGCACCGCCCCCGATCGCCTCGCCGTCCCGCACCAGCAGAATGAATGCGCCCTCGGGCGGCGCAAATGCCTCGGCCGGATAACGCGCGATTTCCTGCGCGGCCGACTCGCCGTTATCCTGGTGAAACGACGCATAGCGTGTGGCGTACTCACGCTGTAACGCGCTCAACAAAGGTCCGGCGAGCGGATCGAGCGGAGTGGTATCGACAACACTAAAACTCATGATGATCGACCGGCTTACCGGCTTGTCTTCGGGAGTTCATACGATAGCGCGCAGTCGTTCGGCGACTAAACAAGCAATTGGTATATGAATATGGCGCCCCCATGGAGAATGGTTTTCGATGTCTGTTCGACTGCTCGCGCATCCGTTTCCGTTATCGGCGCATCGCATGCGTCAATGGAACGTCATCACCGCGCAAGCGCAGCGGAGAACGACGCATCATCCTCGGCAAGATGAAACAGACAATCGCCTCTTCGGACCAGCGCGGGCACCCGTTTGCAGACCACTTCACCGTCGCTGTCGAAATGGCGGATCACGGGTTCGCGCCATGGCGTATCGGGAAAATGAATTCGCGCAGCGGGTTGCCCCTGACTCGCGCGCTCACCCAGTTCGACAAGCGGCTCATATACGCCGCTGTCGTAGGCATAGACGTAGTGGCGCGCGCCGGCAACCCGTCTGAAACGCGTGCTCGCAGGTGGCGATTCCGGCACGAGTGACCCATGCAGCAGGCCGACGTGGCCGAGAAAATGCAGCAGCCCTTGTCGCGCCTCACGAATCAACGCGGGGTTGACCGTTCCCGCACCGCCCAGTTCAGTCGTGATGGATAGCGCGCCTTGACGACGCGCCGCTGCCGCCGCGTGCACAGGATTCTCGCGATGAATGAAGGCGCTCGGCAAGCCGAATGCATTCAGCAAATCGACCAGCCGCGCTTTCTCGGCTTCGTCGCGCGGCTCGATCGCGAGCATGTTGCTGCCGTGATAAAGCAGCGAACTGCCGCCCGAATGCAGATCGATCAGATAGTCGGCACGCGCGAGCAGTTCGTGCTCGATGTAGTGCGCGATGATTTGCGTGGGCGACCCTCGCGGGTCGCCGGGAAACGCGCGGTTGAGGTTGCCGTCGTCTATCGGAGACGTCCGTAGCCCCTGTTCCACCGCGGGCGCATTGGCGGCCGGCAGCACGATGATTTGCCCTGTTACACGGGCGGGATCGATTTCGCGCGTGAGTTGCGAGGCGAGAATTTGCCCTTCGAATTCGTCGCCGTGATTGCCTGCCATCACGAGCACGACCGGCCCGCTTCCATTTCGTATCGAGACAACGGGTAGTGGCAGCCAGCCGTATGCGGAACGATGCACCGAGTGCGGAAGACGCAGATATCCGCCGTGCCGTCCGGGCGCGTCGAAGTCGATTTCGCTGACGATCGGATTCAGGCGCATATGTCAGGTCCTATGGCAGTGCCGGCAGCTCGAGGTTGAACGGAGTTGCCGATAACCGAATCGAAAAGTCGAAGAGTCTTCGGTTATACGTGACTTGCACGAAAAATAGCGTTACCGGGTACGGCTTCCGAGTGTATCGATGTTGGCTCCACTTAACATCTGTTCGCGTAGCCGCGTTGAGCAAATCTTTTTGTCTTTACTTATTCTTCTTGATTGTTTGACCTTGCCGTTCACGGCGAAATACTATCGCCGTACTAATCAGATATCGGCTCACCAGGCCGCGCGAGCCCGACACATGTCGTACTTCCAGAAATTCCAATGACCGCCTACGCCTTAAGCCTGCTGGACAAGAGCCCTATCGCACAAGGCGAGACACCGACCCAGGCACTGATGCGCAGTGTCGACCTGGCGCGCCACGCCGAAGCGTGGGGATACCGGCGCTATTGGCTGGCTGAGCATCACAACACGAGTCAGCTAGCCTGCCCTTCGCCTGAAATCCTGATCGCTTATATCCTTGCACGCACAAGGCGCATACGTGTAGGTTCGGGCGGCGTGATGCTGCAGCATTACAGTCCGTACAAGATCGCGGAAAATTTCAATCTGCTGACCTCGCTCGCACCCGGGCGTGTCGACCTCGGCATCGGCAAGGCGCCTGGCGGGTTGCCGCTTTCGACGCGCGCGCTGCAATCGACGCACGACCACGCGCACAAACCGGATTTCGCGGCGCTCGCATTCGAGCTGGACCGCTATCTCGCCGGGAATCGCGAACACGGCGCTGTCGGCGGTGAGGAACAGTTCGGTTCCGTTCTGCGGGCGACGCCGCTGCCGCCGTCCCCCGCACGCCCTTTCCTGCTCGGAGCAAGCATCGATAGCGCGGCGCTCGCGGCCCGTCTTGGCTGGGACTTCGTGTACGCGGCTCACATCAACGGCGCGCCGGATGAGGTCGAGCGCGCTTGCGAGCACTATCGCGTGGCATCGAACGGGCGCAAGCCACTGTTGGCCATCTCCGTGATCGCTGCAGAAACCACTGCCGAAGCAGCACGGCTCGCATCGGACACCCAGCGTTTTCGTGTGCAGGTCGGGGATCAACAGCCGGTGACGGTGGGCAGCATGGCCCAGGCCGAAGAATTCGTTCGCCAGGCAGGCGGTGGCGCTCATCGCATCGAGGAGCGTGAGACGCACATCGTGCATGGCACGCCCGACGCTGTCCATGACGCGCTCGGCGAACTGCAACACCGTTATGGCGTCGATGAATTCATCGTCGACAACCCGGTGACGGACGCCGCGCAGCGCCTCGCCTCAGTGCGTTTGCTGGCACGCGGGCTCTTGCACGGCGAAGCGTCGTACGCCGCTGAAGCAACGCGCGACTGAACCGATCCCCGCGACTCAATGATGAAAGACACAGTCCGCATTGCCACTGCCGACGATGCACCGGCACTCTATCAGCTGCTTCAACAGTCGTATGCTCCGCTCGCGCGGCAGGGCATTCACTTCACGATCACTCGCACGCCGTTCGAACAGCTCCGCGAAAAGATTCTGCGCGAGTCGACATTCGTGCTGGAACGCACGCATTCGCCACATGCGCAGACGGAGATCGTCGCAACGCTGACGGTACGATTTCCCTGGCTGACTCACGATGAACGTGCGCCACCGTATCCCTTCATACACTGGTTTGCCGTTTCCGAACGCTACAAGCGGCAGGGCGTGGGCAGCGCATTGCTGGATCACGTCGAAACCGAATTCCTGCGCTCGCAGATCAAGGCGCCCGCCGCCTATCTCGCGACGGCGATCGAGCATCCCTGGCTGAGGAACGTATACGAGCGCCGTGGCTACCAGCCGTTTCGCAACTCCATCAACGCTCTGGGTACGCCGCTCGTCTGGCTAAGCAAGATTCTTATTCCGGATATCTACCGCGATCTACCTGAGGCGAAACGGCCATCTCGCGACGGGCTCCTGGCATCCTGAATCCGTGCATTGCGCAGCGCGGATTTCACTCCATCATTGAACATTCCTGAAGGCATTGATCGATAAATCCCTCATTGCGGGCGTCCGGATCCAACCATCAGGTTTCGCTGCTGCAGGCTGCGCTCGCGATCCTGTTTGCATTCGCGGCACAGCACTCGTCAAGCGCGCAGAATGCGCCTGTCGCTGGCGGTACGCTCAACTGCGGACAGAATTGCGCCTCGACAGTGAGATTTCCGCCCGCCGAACGTTCATTCGATCCACACGCCGTCGAACCTGTGGCCACCCAACGGCGAAAAAGATAGCCCCTTCACGCGCTTCGACACCGGCATGGAAACGATCGAATGGGCGATCGGCGTGAACGGCACCCGCTGTTTGAACAGCACCTGCGCCTGTTGATATAGAGCCGTGCGGAAGGCAGTGTCACTCGTCGCGCGAGCCTTGACGACGAGCGTATTGAAGTCCGCATCACACCATTTCGCGAGGTTGCCGCCATGCACCGCGTCGCACCCGAGCAGTGTGCCGAGCCAGTTGTCCGGATCGCCGTTGTCGCCCGACCATCCATACAGGATCGCATCGTGCTCCCCTCCCGCCTTCGCACGCCGGTTATATTCGCCCCATTCGTAGCTGACGATCGTGGCCCGCACACCAATCTGCGCCCAGTCGTGCTGGATCATCTCGGCCATTAACCGCGCGTTCGGGTTGTAAGGACGTTGCACGGGCATTGCCCACAGCGAGATGCTGAATCCGTCCGGAAAACCGGCTTCTTTGAGCAAGGTTCTGGCCTTCTCGGGACTGAACGGCGCATCCTTCAGCCGGTCGTTGTACGACCATTGCGCGGGCGGCATCGGATTGGTCGCGATGCTCGCCTGTCCGCCATACACCGCGTTGACGATCGCGCGCTTGTCGATCGCCATATCCAGCGCGCGACGTACCGCGAGCCGGTCGAGCGGCGCATGCTGCGTGTTGTACGCAACGAAACCGACGTTGAAGCCGACGCCCGAAAAGATCGTCAACTCCGGATCGCGCCGGACTACGTCGATATCGGCCGGTCTTGGGAACACCGACACCTGGCATTCGTCGCCGGCAAGCTTCTGGACTCGCACGGCCGGGTCGGGCGTGATCGAGAACACCAGGTGAGCGAGCTTGACGTCTTGCGGGCGCCAGTAGTCGGGATTGGCATCGTAGCGGATCACGGCATCTTTCTGATACGAACGCAGCACGAAAGGTCCGGTGCCGACCGGGAGCTGGTTGATGTCGGCCTCACGATGCTCGCGCGCGAGCTGGCTCGCGTATTCGGCCGACAGAACGGAGGCAAAACTCATCGCCAGGTTTCGCACGAAGATCACGTCCGGCGTTCTGAGAACGAAGCGCACGGTATCGTCGTCGAGCCTTTCGATCGATGCGATGTTCCTGTCGAAGCCGAGGTCGCTGAAGTAAGGAAAGTCGGTTGGATACGCCTTGCGGAACGGAAACTCCCGATCGAGCATACGCCGGAACGTGAAGACCACATCGTCCGCGTTGAAGTCGCGGGTCGGCCTGAACCACGCCGTTGTCTGGAACTTCACGCCATGTCTCAGATGGAACGTGTACGTCTTCTCGTCGGCGGAGACGTCCCAGCGGGTCGCAAGCGCGGGCTCGAGGTCGAGCGTACCGCGGTGGAACTGAACAAGGCCGTTGTAAAGCGGATAGGTGCTCGCGTCGAAATCTGTACTGGTCGTGTGCTGTCCTGGATCGAAACCGCCTGGACTGCCTTCGGTGCAGAATACGAGCGTCTTTCCGCTCGATGCGGCACTTGCAACGTCGACGCCACCAAGCGCCAGGCATGCTGCGCTCACGCCAGAAACAAGAGCCGCTCTGCATGCCCTACCCCATGAACTCGATCGAATACTACGGATTCCCTTATGCATGTGAACAGTTGGCGGAATTCGCGTCCGTATGAAGAAACCGGAATCTTCGGTTACGAAGTCCTAATCGATAACCAATTAATTCGACTTTGCTAAGTCCTTCTGACGTCACGCAGATTCGTCGGCCGGAAACGTCTGATGATTAGGTAGGGCGGTCGTTTGCGCAGTACACAACGGGTCGTCGTAGCGCTGTTGCGGGCCTGACCGTGCCGCTCGATGCCGCACCCAGCCGTTGGGCGCTACCCGACATCCGCTAGCGGCATCCCCCTTACTGAATCGCCACCTCCTGTCGCCCGACTGCTGCCAATCCCGCAAATTAGCCCGCAGTAACACCCCTGTTCAAGACAATGGCCGTTGCCGCGCAAGGCTATGCTTTCCCCGTAGTCACGCAGCCTTTGGTTGTCCGCACCACGCGGACATGGCCACCGGCATACCCTTGCCCGCTTGTAAAGGGCGCACACAGGGCTATACGCGCCAGCGCGAGCTTATCCGGGGATAGAAGAGCATTAATCATGGTCATAAAACGAATCTGTGCGGCGTTCCTTGCTGCAGTCCTGATCGCCGCGATCGCGCCGGAATCTCAGGCGCAGTACACCACCGACTGGGTGGCGAACACCTTTGGGACCAACACCACCCGCGTGGGTAGCGTCGCGCGTTCCATGTGGATAGCGCCCGAGGGAGTCATCTATACGGCTTCCATGTGGGACGAAAACGAGGGCGGTGTCGCGATATACCAGAACGGCCAAAGCATGGGGTCCATAGGGGGGCACGGCGAGTTTCAGGGCAGCGCCATTACGGGTAATGCAACTTCCATCTTCGCCGCCTTGCAATACAACACCACTTACGGCAGTGGAGCGGTAGGCCGATATAACCGCGCGAGTCAAACGCGCGACCTTGTCATCCCAGTCAGCGCGACAACGACCTTGCAGCGGGCTGATGTCATCACCGGACTCGCGACATCGGGCTCACTCTTTTATGCGAGCGACCTTCCTGGAAATCGCGTCCGGGTCTACACCACCGCCGGTGTCTGGCAGCAAGATATCAACGTCTCAGGCCCTGGCGCGCTCGCCGTCGACGGCGCCGGCAATATCTGGGTTGCTCAGAAGAGCGCGGGTACGATCCTCGAATTCAATCCGGCCGGCGCGCCACTTAACGCCATCCAGATGTCCGTTGCCTCCCGACCGTCCGCACTGTATTTCGACGCGGCGACGGGGCGTCTCATGATCGGCGACGAGGGGCCTGACATGAACATCAAGATCTACGACGTCTCGCGCACGCCTGTTTTGATCGGCACGTTTGGCATTCAGGGCGGATATCTCGACACCACGGCTGGAATAAAAGGCCAGGTCGGCGACAAGCGGTTCACCCGCGTCGCCGGCATCGGCAAAGACTCCGCCGGCAATCTGTATGTGCTCAACAATCCATGGGGCGGAACCTGGGACCTCGGCCGCGACGGCGGTACGGACATTCATTCCTACGGCCCCTCCGGCAACCTGCAATGGAAGCTTCAGTCCCTCAACTTCGAAGCGATCGGCGCTCCGGATCCAGGTACAGACGGCGCCTGGTTCTACGGAGGCACCAACATCTACACCGGCGCCGCTGGAGGAACCTTCGTCGCGAATACCGTCGATCCGATCGACTATCCGTCCGATCCAAGAATCAACGTCAACGATCCCGGACGCGGTGAGCACTTCGGTCAACTCGCCACCATCGGCGCAAACCGGATTCTCGTGGCGGCCGGCCAGAATCCCGACATCTTCTACCTCTTCCACTTCAACGCTGCGAATGGCTACGTCGCCATACCGGACGCCTCGATTCCAGGCACGGCGTTCAATACGACTGCGAGGATCAGGGATGGATTCTGCCTCGACAGCAAGGGAGACATCTGGGCCGGCCTGGACAAGACGAACGCCATCTGGCACTACCCGCTGGTCAGCTTTGATGCCAACGGCAAGCCAACATGGGGAGCAGGAATTTCAACTCCCATTCCGGGCACGATCACGCCATTAACGCGGATCATCTACCTGCCGGAAAGCGACACCATGATCCTGGCACAGGGCATTGCCGGGAGCACAGACTGGACGGCCATCGGAACGAGGGTCGAGGTATATCACGGCTGGCTCGCAGGCAACACCGCCGCGCCCAATCCGGTGATCAACCTCACCAGCGCCAATCCCAAGTCGATCACGGCAACGGGCAACTATCTCTTCGTCGGATACGTGCACACGGTGCCCAACATCGACGCCTTCAATCTCAACACCGGCAACCTGGACATCACGCTGACCAACAATAGCTCCGGGACCGTCTATGTTGGCTATGACGTGGATTCGATGTACGGCCTTAGATCGTACCGAAGGTCGACCGGAGAGTACGTGGTGACGAAGGACGACTACAACGGCTCCAGCATCGTTGTTTATCATTGGACTCCCTGATCGTCCGGAACCGTGGCTGCGCGCCGACACGCAAACGAGCCGTAAGAGTCTTCACGCGGCTCACACAGATCACGCGCGTTCACACTCGCATGCGCGGGTGAATGCGAAGCTTCACCGCAGTCAGCACGTCGCAATCAGCCATTTGACCTGATGGAACACAGAGGGCGCCCGCAGGCGCCCTCTGTGTTCCATCTTTCTTCTCGTCAGCAGTTACCCTTCTTCGCCTGTCCTGGCGGACAGAAACCGTTGCCCGGACCACCCTGGGGCCCGCCTTGCGGCACGACAACCACGCCCGGCGAATCAGGCACATACAGCGCGCAGCCGCCCAACAGGGCGGCACCCGCCATCAGGAGACAGAAGATTTTTTTCATGGGGTTCCCCGAGGAAGGGCTTACGCCCTTCCTTCATTACGTGATGATCGTTAGAAACTGAAGTTGACGTTGGCTTGATCGCTTGTCGATACATTGACTGCGGACGACTGAGTCGCCCCGCTCGCGCTATCGGCCTCTGCGATGTACTGTCCAGCGACGCTTGCGACCGGGGTCAGCGCGACCGGCAGGCTCCCCGAATAAGTGCCGATCAGTGGTGCGGCGGCTGGCAGGTTCAACGCGTAGGCGCCGCTATCCAGATTGGCGTTCGCGCTGGTGATTTCGTAGTTGAGGCCGCTAATCGATTGCAGTGCCCGTACGATGGCTTGCGCGCTAACCGGCAGAACTGTCCCGCTTGCGACGTGCATGACGGATGCCGGCAGCACGATCGGTGCCGACGACGTGGCCACGACCGTCGATGTATTCACAACGACCGGCACGGAGCGCACGATACCCGTTGCAACGTTATTCTGCACGATGACGACATCATAGTTGCCGTTGGTTGAACTCTGCTCGAGCGGCGTTAGCACGAACTGTCCGTTGCTGTCGGCAACCGTGCCCTTGATGACGTGGCCGTTCTGCTCCGCATAAACGGCAGCCCCCGCTTCGGCCGGCGCGACGAAGCCGGAGATCGTGCCGCTCACGACCGTCGGCGTCGCGGTCACGACCGGCTTCAGACTGTACGAGCCGTTACCTTTCTGGACGATCGATTTGCACGCGTTGAAGTCGAGTACGAGATCGACCAGCGTGTTGGGTTGAACCGTGAACGGCCGGATGATCTTGTAGCCGCTTTGCGTGGCGCTTGGCGTGTCGAGCGGCTGCTCGCTGCCGCCGGTCGGAACAATCGAATTTGCCAGCGTGTTGCCCTGATTCTGCGCGAGCACCAGACGAACCTGCTGATACTGGCCGGCGGGCAATGCGGTTTGCCCAAGGTCGGCCAGCACGCCGTTGGTCAGCGACAGCAGATCGATCTTCTGAGGGCTCGACAATGCCACGTCAGTCCAGCCGCCGTCAGTGTCAGCAGCCTGCGCGTTCGTGTTGACACGAACCTTGCTGACCGTCACATAGACATGGTCGAAACCGCATGACGGGGAGTCTGTCATCTGGACATGGAGCGTGCCGGTGGCGGTGCTGCCGCCATCGCCACCTCCGCCTCCACATCCGGCAAGCACGAGTGGAAACGCCAGCACGCACGTCAGCGTCTTGAGTATCGTTTTCATGGGGAATCCTCCTTCATTGTTGTGTGCTGAAGGATACGGAAACGCCTTGTAAGCAGATCGAGCAAATTGCAACAACCAGTAACTCAAATTTTTGACATTTTCTGTCATGCAGGGCGAAATTCCGCATGTCAGTTTGCACGTGATGCAGTATGGACTTCTGAGACGACGGACTCCCGGCTTTAGCGAGGCGACTGATAACCGACCCAATTGTTAATCCGCGGCATTTGGATTAGGGTTGTGGTAGCTCTTTGTTACATAACAAGAACGCACGTTGCGAGACAAGCCATGGCCACGTTAATCGACCTCGAAATCGCACATCTTGCGCGAGTGATGGGCGCATCAATGATCGGGGACCTCGCTGGACCGATTCTGCCGGGCGCCTACTGGCGCGGGCGGCTTCATCAACTGCTCGATGCACAGCACCTGACCAATGCGCAATTGCGCTCGCTGGACAGCCTGCTGCGGCAACTGGATGAACTCGAAGCCCGGGCCGCGAATAATACCGGCACCCTGGCCACTGTCCTCATGGGCCAACGGGTCTGATCATCTGAATGGAAAAGTGCGGAGATTGACAAAGGCATTTATGCCGGCGCGTGGTTCCAATTGCCGAATCGCAGCCAGGCGCATGGAAGTTGTGGTCGTCCGCTACCAGACTCACGGGGAGCCAGGAGCCAATGGAGGCGTCACATCGTACTCGGTGGCAACGCGTACGAGGACGCCATCAAGATTTTATGCGCCGACTGGCTGCGGCCATTAACATACGGACAACATACGGACCTGACTGGATTTAACCCGATTGTCCATTTCATTGCTTCCCCAGACCCCCATGCTGTGAATCTGACAGGAGATAAGTCATGAAGAAATCCCGCGTACTTCTCGCGTCGCTGATGGTCACGGGTATGCTGACATCGTCGCTCGCTCTTGCACAACCACCCCATGACAATCCCGGCAAGGGTAATCACGGTCAAGGATCCGATGGGCACGGTCCGAAACAGGTTCCGCCTGGACACAACCCCGAGGGTCCGGGCAACTCGGCGAACGCGCCCGGACACTGGCGCAAGGGTGATCGTCTGCCTCCCGAATACCGCGATCGACAGTATGTGATCGATGACTGGCGCGCCTACCGGCTTGCTCCGCCTCCGCGCGGCTATTCCTGGGTCGGCGTCGGCGGCGACTATCTGATGGTGCAGATCTCTTCCGGGCTGATTCTGCGAGTCGGGCCGTAAATTTGGCCCTGATGTAGCGATGCCGCCGCATCAGGCTATTTGGCATGGCCCTTCGCGCAGCCTAACCCGGCGTCTTGTGACGAAGCGTGAAACTTGCTGTCTCCATCGAGAATCGCAAGGAAAGGAGCCGGCGACAGTACAAGGCCATGTCTGGTTCGACGCTGAACACCTGAATACCGCTGAGCCACGCCGAAGAAACGTCAGACATGGCACCGCTCCATCGCCGGATCGCCAACGGCATGCCGCCCATTTGCGTCGCTTTTGCAAAGACTGAACGGCAAGGCCCGGGAAACAGCGTTCCGCTTGGGAGGAATCATGCAAAAGCACTTTGTCATCCGAGCCATCGCAGGCGGTGTCTGCCTGATGGCGCTCTCCGGCGCCGCTTTCGCGCAGGTCCAGGCGTATACGAATGCGCCCGTGTACGTCTACGCCGGTCCAGCACCGGATTACCCGGTGGTAGCCGAGGTGCCGGAAGGCGTGCCGCTCACGGTGATGGGCTGCGTCGAGGGTTACAGCTGGTGCGACGTCGCGGCGCCCGACTTGCGCGGATGGGTCTACGGCGGGAGTCTCAGCTATCCGTACCAGGGTGCGAATGTTCTGGTCATGACTTATGGCGTGCAGATCGGGCTGCCTGTCGTCATATTTTCGGTCGATTCCTACTGGGGCCATCATTACCGTGGCCGCCCGTGGTACCACGATGCGGCGCGCTGGGCAAATCACCCGCCGCCCGCGCGTGGAGGCCCCCCGCCGGTTCGTGGTGACGTCGGTCGACCGCCGGGGCCGCCGCCCGGTCGTGAACCTGCGTATGGTCGTGCGCCGGAAACGCCGCGGGAGCGTCGCGGCGCTCCTCAGGTTCAGCCTCAGGTTCAGCCTCAGGTTCAGCCTCAGGTTCAGCCTCAGGTTCAGCCTCAGGTTCAGCCTCAGGCTCGGCCGCAGCCCGGTCTTCAGCCAGCGCCAGGCCCTGCTAATGCGATGGGTGCACCGCAGATGCACGGCGGCGGCTCTCCGCCCGCACAGCACGGTGGAGAAGCACGCGGCGGCAATGAACACGAAAACCGTCCTGACAACCATTAGGCTATGTTCAGATTGTCACGAACGATTCATGGCACGGTTAAAAGCAAAATATAAGTCGCCGAGCCGCTGCGCCAGTTGAATTTGCCGCAGCCGTTCCGCTGCGGCGTCGTCGTAGATACGCTAGCCATTCGGGCCACGTCCTACGCGTGAGCCGGGAAACCGATCAGTTGGCCGCGTTCCAGCAGGCTGGCGGCCCGCCCGATTCGCGGAAAGCCGATCAGAACGAGTCACGCAAGATCGACTGACGACTGGCATTGGCGCGAGACGCCGTCGCACGCGGAGTCCCGCATCCGCGCAGAGGAAGTTCAGTCCGGCTTCATATGTCTGCCGCGAAACAGCGTCTCGAACGCGCGCATGAATTCCTGCAAGCGATTGCGCGGAAGCGAATTGATGCCGGCCGCTGCCGCTCGCCCGCCGCCGCTCGCAAACCGTCGGCAGAGCTCGTCGGCACCATACGGCGAAGTGAGCGGCGCACGCACGCTCACCGTATAGTCCCCTCGCGCATCCTCGGTCAGGACCGCATGGGCAAGATCGGGGAAACTCGTCGCCAGATGATTGGAGAATATCCCATGCACGCGACGTGTCCACGCCTCGTACGGCAACACGTATATCGTCCCGCAGGACAGCGCGGCGTGGGGACGCAACTGCAGCGCCAGCTCCAGGTCGCGCCGCATTTGTTTGCCTAACGCCTGCACGATTGGCTCGTTCGCCGCGAAATCGAAGGGACATCGATAAAGATGCACCGCTTCGTACAGCCTGGCGGGCGAGATCACGAGATCCGCCTCGTTGTCGCCATAGGCGTTGTAATTGATCGACTCGCCAAGTTCACGCAGCTGCTGCATTTGCTCAGGTCGGAGATCGCAGCCCTGCGCGAGCGTATGCGCGGCATGCGAGAGGTTGTCGCCAAAGGCGCCGACGACAGCCCAGAGCCGGTGTTGTCCGCCGATATGACGATCTACGAGCATGCTGGTACATATGTCTGGCGCCGTATCGATGTGTGCGGTCAGGTTGGTGCGCCGGGGAATCGCTCCAGCAGAGTGATGGTCGAAGTACTCGATGTCGACGCCCTGCCGGAGCAACGCACGCAACGCGACACGATTTGCGTCAAGGGATATGTCCAGCACCGTCACGGAATCGCCCCGCCGAGCCGTAACACGGCGGAGCAACGCGACCTCACGCTTGACGCCGGTGATCAGCGAAGACGCAATCGGGTTCGCCAGACGCAGTTGATGCAACGCGCAGATTCCGTCTGCGTCACCGTTGAAGACATCGAAGTGTGTCATGCGCCGCCCCCAGGAGAAACACGCTATTTGCACTGCATCAGGCTAGCGGCCGCACGACTCTGCAAAAACACCGGTCAGCCCCACCCTACGCTTCAGACCAGGCATTGAAGGTGTCCAGGTTGTTGACCTGCGTCACCTCCGCGCCCGTGCTCATGGACCTCTTTCTCATTCGAGCATGGATCAGGAAATCTTCAGCCGCTTCGAGAAGCATCAGCGCGTGAAACCGAAATGAGGCAAGGTCGCGGACAGGGTTATTTCGCGAGTTGCTTGCGGATGGCTTGCAACTCCTGTCGGCGCTTTGCGGTGCTTTTGGGGTAAGTCATTTTGAGTTCCTGGAGCGTATCGACAAGAACTTGCGATACGATCAGGCGCGCGTTCTCTTTATCGTCGGCGGGAACGACGTACCAGGGTGCGTCCTTTGTGCTTGTCGCGCTAAGGCAATCTTCATACGCCGTCATGTACTGATTCCAGAACTTCCTCTCCTCGATGTCCGCAAGGCTGAATTTCCAGTTTTTTTCCGGTTCATCTATTCGTTGAAGGAAACGCTTTCGCTGCTCGTCTTTCGATAGATGGAGGTAGAACTTGACGATGCGGGTTCCATTTGTAAAGAGGTGTCGCTCCAGGTCCGTGATGGAGCGATACCGTTCGTGCCAGACGGTCTTGCGATTGGGCAGCGCGCCCGGGACGCCTTCGCTGCGGAGAATCTCCGGATGGACTCGCGCGATCAGCACTTCCTCATAGTAGGACCGGTTGAAGATGCCGATCCGGCCACGTTCCGGCAAATCACGGGTAGTACGCCAGAGGAAATCGTGCTGCAATTCCGCGGCGCTCGGATGTTTAAAGCTGAATACTTCACAACCTTGCGGGTTCACGCCGGACATCACATGTTTGATCGCGCCATCTTTTCCCGCCGCATCCATGGCCTGGAATATAAGCAGGACGGCATAGCGGTTGGATGCGTAAAGAAGCTGTTGCAGCGAGCTGAGCTGCGCCACGTGCTCCGCTAGAAGCCGTTGATAGTGTTCTTTTGACGTGTATATGGGCGCTGTCTTCGTCGGCCACTTCCGCAAGTCGACCTCATCGCCTTCCCGCACACGAAAGTCTCTTGAATTGATGTCCATTTGCATCCTTTCGCAGGTGCCCGCCGCGTGAGTCGCGTTCCCTGTCTTGCGGCCCGGTCTCCAGAAATCCCACTCTGCCACTTCCCCGCACGGATGCCAATGACTCCTGTCGTCTGCGATACCCGTGCTTGTTTCCCACTAGCGAGGGCTTGTGCGCAATCGGAGGTTGCGAATGGATCTTTCGAAACCAACCCCAGAATTCGCACGGAAAGTACGACAACCCCGATGCTCAGTTGACAAGCTCGCACCTCACGACGGGCGCCGTATAGGGTGACGGGTATTCCGATTTGGGGCCGCTCAGCAGGCGCAGGCGCTGCGTGGCTAGCACCTCAGCCTTGCGCTGATCGCTCAGGTCAAGCGTAGTGCTTGAGACGCGCGCGGCATCCGCAGGCTCATTCACGGCACACTGCGCCGTTTTACCGTCGGGCAGATGTACGGTTGTCTCGTACGTGTAGTCGGGCTGCGCGGCCAGGCAGGCAGTGCTGCAAACAGTCACTGCAATCAGCACGATATGCTTTGCAGGATCTTTCACTTTCCTCTCCACGAAAAACTACATGAACGTTTGACCCGTTCTCGCTCGGGCCGTTCGGGTCGTTCGGGTCGTTTGGGAACCTGTACGGCGCGAATCAGTCGACCGGAGCCGGACCCGACCGCCCAGCCCCGTCGCCGGACGAGAAACGAACCTCAACCGGCAGATCATTGTCTTCGGCAAACCGGGCAACGAAGTCAAAGGCTTCCGGACAAACGCTTCGGAGTTCACCGGACACGATCAGGCATTTCACGCCAGTATCGACGACAGGCATGGCGAGGCGCGTCGAGGCAATATGAATGCCGGGCCGACGCTCCCCGACGAACAGGATGATGACGCCCATCAGACGCTCGGCCCAGTCGCCCGGCCGGAAGACTGTCCGGTGGTGCGTGAGGCCACTGATCAGATAGTGTTCGCTTCTGTCGGCTGCCGTCATGCGTCTACGGTCGATGGCTCGGACGCCATCCAGTTCTGCCCGCCGGGTTCCACGGTGGACGGCTTGTCTGTTTCAGCCAGCCGGAACACGGCCACCGCATGGTCGAGCGCGCGTGCCTGTTCTTCAAGCGACGCAGCAGCCGCGGCGGCCTGCTCGACCAGTGCGGCGTTCTGCTGGGTCGCGTTATCCATCTGCGTCACGGCGCGATTGATCTGATCGATGCCGCGCGACTGTTCTTCCGAGGCCACACTGATTTCGCTGACGATGCCGGTAACGTTGCGGGCCGCTGTGACGATTTCGGTCATTGTGTCGCCAGCGCGCGCCGCCAGGTCGGCACCGTTCTTCACCTTCGCAACCGAATCGCCGATCAGCTCCCTGATTTCCTTCGCTGCAGCGGCCGAACGTTGCGCGAGCGCGCGGACCTCGCCCGCGACCACCGCGAATCCGCGCCCTTCCTCGCCGGCACGCGCAGCTTCGACGGCTGCATTCAGCGCGAGGATGTTGGTCTGGAACGCGATGCCCTCGATCGCGCCAATGATGTCGACGATCCGGTTTGAACTCGATGACATGTCCGCGATCACATCGACAACCTGACCGACGACATCGCCCCCGCGGGCCGCGACTTCCGACGCGTGTTCGGCGAGCGCGCTGGCCTGCCGCGCGTTGTCGGCGTTTTGCCGGACGGTCGCAGTCAACTCTTCCATGCTCGATGCGGTCTCCTCCAAAGTCGCTGCCTGCTGCTCGGTACGTGTCGACAGATCGCCATTGCCACTCGCGATTTCGCGCGCGCCATGTGTGATCGCCGCCGTCCCGCGCCGCACCTGCCCCACGGCGGCAGCAAGCCCCGCCTGCATTCGCGCGAGCGCAGCCATCAACCGGCCCATCTCGTTGGCGCGCAGCGTATCGATCGCACTGGTCAGATCACCCGCCGCAATCCGCTCGAAATGCTGAATTGCCCGATCGATGGGCCGCACGATCGACGCCGTCAACGCGAAACGTGCGAACAGGCCCAGCACGATCGCAGCGGATCCGATCGCGCCGAAGAGCCAGAGCAGCATATGAAAATGCTGTTGCGCTGACGCAAAACGCGCCTTTTGCTGCTCTGCCTGAAAATCCTCCAGCGCGAGCTCGGCGCTCCGGTAGGCACTGAAAAGCGTGTCAGGCGCCTGCCGCTGCGCCGTGCGAAACGACATGAAATCGTTCTGGTCGAGCGCCGTAATTTCAGGCGCAAGTGCCTGCTTCATCAATTGCTCACGCTTCGCGCGCAGTGCGTCAGCCAGCTTCCTCTCGACCTCATTCGAAGGCGGTTGCGCCGCATAACCAGCCAGTTCGCGATCGCTGCTGGTCTGCTCGGCATGCACCCGGGCGAGCACTGCGTCGGTCGGTTTGCCCTGCGCGACGAGCGTTTCGTACGCACCGAGATCGACCCGCACCTGCAGAAGCGCGTCGCTGCTGGCGCTCAGGTGTCGCAGCGACGCCGTTTCCTCGCGGTACATCCTGTCGAGCGCCGTGTTGGCCGCTTTCAGACCCGCGATCGACGTTGCGATCACGAGCATCAGCGCTGCTGAATAACCGGCGATGGTGATCGTCAAAGCTGTTCGGATAGTGGTATCTCTGAACATGGTTGTCTTCTTCCCCGACCCGCTGAACATAAAAAAAGCGGCAGACGGATAAATCCGCCGCCGCAAATTGGAGCAAATCGATCAAAAAGATCTGCTGCGAGGAGTTGATGCCAGGATCAGAAGCGGGTGCGAATACCCGTGGCCACTTCGAGCTGGTTGTTGTGGCCATGCGTTGCCGCCACCGTGTAGCCGCCATGCAGTTTCATGTAGTCGGCGGCCAGGTACAGCTCGGTGCGCTTCGAGATGTGGTAGAAGGTCGAAGCGTAGAGCGTCTCCTTGTAGCCGTTGTGAACTGTCGTGGCCGTCGTGTCGAACGCGCCGGAATTGGCGTTCGGGATGAAGCCGGCGCTGTTGTAGGCGGCGTTCTTCACGTGCATCTGCTGATAGCCGAGTTCGTAGTCCATCGGACCGTGCGGCGCGAGCTTGAATGACACCGTCCACGCGTTGTCCTCACGCTCCGGCAACGCACCCTGCTTGCCCGTGTAATGGAAGTAGCCGGCGTTGACACGGCCGATGCCGAAACGATAGTCGCCGCCCACCGAGTACGTCTGGTCGACGAAGCCGCCGTTGTTCGTGTGGCTGTAGAAGCCGCCGATGGAGAACGCCCCACCGTTGTAGCCGAGCGCGGCCTGATAGCCCGAGCCGTTGGCGAACTGCGTCGAGTTGCTGAATTGATAGTCGGCGGCCGCATAGATGCCGTTGCTGAAGAGCTTCTTCCACGCGATGCTGTTTTCGGAGCGCGTACCAGTCGGGCCAGCCGAGTAGAAGACCAGTTGCTTGAAGTTGTTGGAGTTGGTGTAGGCGCCTTCGTTCGTCGAGAACGTCGCGCTGACGTACGGGTCGCCGTAGAGGCCCGAGAAGTCCTTCGCGACCGTGTCCTGGAAGCCGGCCGTCACCTTGCCGATCGTAGCGTTCTCGATACCGACCCAGGCGTCACGGTCGAAGAGCTGACCGGGATCTTCCATGTTGCCGTTCGTGGGGACGAACTCGCTCTCCAACATGAAGATGACCTTCGTACCGCCACCGATGTCCTCGGCGCCGCGCACGCCCCAGCGGCTGCCGCTGAACCACGGCTCGCCGTTCCCGTCGGTGGGGTGGCCCATGGAGACCAGGTGATTGCCGGCTGCGTTGGCATTCGTCGTGTAGGCGAGGGCGCTCAAATCGATGAGGCCATAGAGTTGCACGCTCGACTGTGCATGCGCGCCGCTCGCCGCCAAGGCGCCTGCTGCGACGGCCAAGGTCAGATATTTTTGCTTCAAGGTCATCTCCTCTGATTACTGCGTTGAAATTTTTTTCTGGTTGCCCGCTGCAACTGCGCTCCGGACATCCGGATGGCGGTCCCGATCAGCCAATGAGCGCTATCCTAATCACCTCAATCCTTCAGGCAGCTTTCCCGTGTCACTCGTACAACTAAGTGCATTCACTGATATACGCTGCTGATTTGGCATCCGCTACGCCGCATCCCTGCTGCGCAAAATGTAGCCAAGCCCACGCAATGTCGCTGACTTATTTCGCGCCAACGAACTCGTTCGTATAGGTTTTCCCCAGCTCTATATGCTTGCCCTTGACCGACGGATTGAACGCCGACAAAACCTTGAGCACGGTGGCCGGGCCGTCGGCCGGCATCTTGCCGTCCGCGGTGTACATCGGCAGCGAAGCCTTCAGCGCGCTCACGTAGAGCGGCTTGTCCTTCTGATAGTCGTCGGGCATCTTCGCGGCGATTTCTTCCGCGCTGTGCGTGTGGATGAACTGCATCGTGCGAACGAACGCGTGCGCGAGCTTCGCTGCTTCAGCCTTGTGCGAATCGGCCCATGCCGCCTGCACATAGAGGCTCGACGCCGGGTAGGTGCCGCCCAGCGCTGCCTTCGTGCCCTCGACCGAGCGCATATCGACCAGCACCTTGGCGTCGCCGGACTTCTGCAACGCCGAAACCGTAGGTTCGGTCGTCATGCCCGCGTCGATCCGGCCCTGCTTGATTGCCGCGATAAAGCTGGCGTCGGCGCCCACCGGCAGCATCGTGTATTCCGTCGACTGGATGCCGTGCTGGCCAGCGAGGTATTGCGTGAGGAAGCTGGTCGACGAGCCGAGGCCCGTCACGCCAAGCGTCTTGCCCTTCACGTCGGCCATCGATTTGATCGTGTCGGCGGCTTTGGTCGATACCAGCTCCACTTCGCCCGGCACCTGCCCGAACACCACAATCGCCTTGACGTCCTTGCCTTTGGTTTGCAGGTCGATCGTATGGTCGTAGAAGCCGACCACCGCCTGGACAGCGCCGGCCAGCAGTTCGTTTTCCGCGTCGACGCCGGCCGGTTGCGACAGCAGTTCGACGTCGAGCCCTTCGTCCTTGAAATAGCCGAGCTGTTCGGTCAGGCGTGCCGGCAGGTAGATCAGCTTCGTGATGCCGCCCACCATGATGGTGATCTTGCCGCTGTCCGCCGCCGTCGCCTGCTGCGAGGCAAGGCCGAAAAGCAGGCTGGAAGCGATGGCGATATGGCGCAGCGTGCGAAAGCCGTGGGTCATCGATAGTCTCCGTTATTGTCTGTGGCGGCGGGATGCCGCCTGTCTGCATCGACGGAGCGATTCTAGAAGAACGAATCCTTCTCCCGGCTTTCATCGAGATCCATGTTTCATACGGGATTTCCATGAGGATGAGTCGCGCTGCCATTCAAAAGCGTCCCTTCCCTATTCCGTCACTAACACCGCGACGTGACAGTGCCGGCACCCGTCGTTGCGGTTGCGGCGGGGTCGCGGGTTAACACCCATGATTTGGCGGTGGCACAGAAAGCTGGCAGAAGGTGTCCGGTTTCTATAATCCGTTTCAACCATCCAGAAAGCGCCACGCATTTAAAATGCGATGTCACCCCATATGCGTTGCCAGCGGTTTATCAACCATGCGGCAGCAGCGGTGAAACAGTGGGTGGACGGATGCTCTTTCCCTGCGATGTGTCGCGTAGCGTCGGAATCACTGCATGGCGCCGGCCTGCAATCAGCGTCATCTGTGGAGCAGCGATGAAAGATACCGAAATGGAGCGGTGGCCATTTGCGGCCCTCGTATTGGTCTGCCTTGGTGGCCTGATGTTGAAGGCGTGCGCGTTGGGGCAATACTCTTCCACTACTGATGGTGTGGTAACGCGTACATTCAGCGACTTCCTAGTCTTTCTTGGGGGCGTTGGAAGTGCCGGACTCCTTTGTACCAAGCTCTTCGGTCTGGCCAGGATTGAGAGCACGGTTTTCTGGGTGTTCCTGGCGGGGATCATTGGCGCTGCGATCCTGTTTTGCCGGGGGACTTGAAGGAAGACAACCACATAGCGCGAATCATGAGGCGACGCAGGAGTTGGCGATGACCGGCCTATCTGCGCTATTGACCTTGCGCGCGGCAGCAGCGGGCTGCCTGATCTGCATCAATTGCCGCGCTGGGTTTCGGACTACCGTGAGATAGCGCATTCTCGCGGAAAACAGCGCAGCATTCCTCACGGAACCCCTGACTTATCCCACCGTCAGATCGTCGACGACCGCATGGACACCCTGACAGATCATCATCTGTTTGTCTCGCTGGGCTGCGCGACCGAAAATCTGCGTCAGGCAGCGATTGCGCACGGGTTGAACGCAAAGGTGACATTCGACTCCGCAGCGAGCACAGCGCGGGTCGGCCTGGTGCCAACGAAGGCGCAAGCGTCGCCGCTCAGATCGCAATTGGCGCGTTTCCTGAATCTCGACGGCCAGCGACCCGACCTCGTTGTTCGTTTCGGCCGCGGCCCCGCGATGCCGCGCTCGCTGCGCCGCCCGATAGAAGCGGTGCTGGCGTGAAACAAGTGCACTAACCATGGCCGAGACGGGAGCGCGAGGCGCCACGCGGCCGAAGGAGTCGTCCCCGCGATGCTAACCATACTGCTGCTGACATTCGCCGTATTGAGCGCAGCCATCCTGCTCGCCTTCGGCTCGCGGCGTTGGCGGCGTGCTACCGAGGCGCTGTGTGCGAAGCTCGATGCGACGCGTGCGCCCCCGAGACCTCACCGGTACATGGCGCAGGAACTCGAGTGCCTTCCTGCGCCTGTGCAGCGCTATTTCCGGGCGTCGTTGCAGGAAGGCCAGCCGATGGTGGCGACGGTGAAGGTCGAGCACACCGGCCGCTTCAACATGAGTGAGAACGGCGAGCACTGGAGGCCGTTCTTCTCGACCCAGCGCGTGACGGCTGGATCTCCGGGTTTCGTGTGGGATGGACGTATTGCGCTGCTGCCGGGCCTGCAGGTCAGGGTGCATGACGCCTACGTCGCAGGCAAAGGCATTCTGCACGCCAGCCTGTTCGGACTGGTCACGCTCGCCGAGCTGCGCGGAACGCCGGCGCTCGCGCATGGCGAGTTGATGCGGTTCCTGGCCGAAGCGGCGTGGTATCCGACGGCACTGCTGCCAAGTCAGGGCGTAGAGTGGGAACCGGTCGACGACACGTCGGCGAAGGCGACGCTCAATGACCGCAACGTGAAGGTCACGCTTCTGATTCGTTTTGACGAGAGAGGGTTGATCGCGTCGGCGCGTGCCGAAGCGCGCGGGCGCACAATCGCCGGCTCAGTGATTCCGACGCCGTGGGAGGCCTACTGTCGAGATTACGCGGTTCGCGACGGCATGCTCGTGCCGCTCGAGGGCGAAGTGGCGTGGCTGCTTCCTGAAGGACCGAAGCCCTACTGGCGAGGCCGGATCACCAGCCTGGCCTATGACTGGACGGACATGCAGGAAAGGCCTACACCCTGACCGGCGACGAAGCGTTGTCGAACGCGGAAGCGATGGCGCGCATCAGTGCCGCGCCGGGTCGCCGGATCGACTACGTGGCGGTGTCGGATGAAGCCGCCATCGCCTCGATGCGCGACGCAGGCATGGATGACTGGTCGATCGAGGCGCTCATGAGCCTGAGCCGGATTATCGCTGCTGGCTACGCGGCGGGGATCAGCCCGGACGTTGCGCAGTTGCTGGGTCCTGATCGACAGGTTACAGCGTGGCAGTCACGCCGCCATCCACGTAGAGAATATGGCCGTTCACGAAGTTCGAGGCGTTGCTCGCCAGGAACACGGCGGCGCCGACGAGATCTTCCACATCGCCCCAACGCCGCGACGGCGTGCGTCCGATCAGCCAGTTGCTGAAAGTTTCATCCTTGACGAGCGCCTCGGTCAGTTCCGTCTTGAAGTAACCCGGCCCAAGGCCATTGACCTGGATCCCGTGTTGCCCCCAATCGATCGCCATTCCCTTCGTCAGCATCTTCACCGCGCCTTTGCTCGCGGTGTAGGCAGCGATGTTGGGACGGCCCAGTTCGCTTTGCACGGAACAGATGTTGACGATCTTCCCGCGCTTGCGAGCAATCATGTACCGCGCTACCGCCTGGCCGACAAGGAACACGCTGTCGACATTGGTCTTCATCAGCTCTTCCCATTGAGCATGGGAAAACTGTTCGAGCGGTGCGCGACGCTGCATGCCTGCGTTGTTGACAAGAATGTCGATCGCGCCGATTTCGCGCTCGATTTGCGCGATAGCCGCTTCGACCTCATTGGCTGACGTCACGTCGAAACTCGCAGCATGGACGGTCGCCCCCTCGTCGCGCAAACGGCTGACAGCCTCCGCCAGCCTGGCTTCGCTGCGACCATTCAGAATGACTTCAGCGCCGGCGCCGGCCAATCCTTTGGCGAGCGCATAGCCGATACCGGTACTCGACCCGGTGATCAGAGCACGACGCCCCGACAGATCAAACATCTTCAGATTGTTGTCCAACTCAACTCCTCTTCGACTCTAATTCGTCCGACTTCCATCCAGCATCATCCGGCGCGCACAGCCATTGCATCACCTCTCTCATGCTGCACGCACTGTCCTGCGAAGCAGAAAGTTGGAGCACACCGGCTTCACCAACAGGCGACTCGAGCGTATCGAATTGATCCGCGACCAGGGTCGCTGGAAACTCATGATCAAGCCGCCCAGCCACCCGCGCAACGGCCGCGGACAAGGTGATGTCGAGAAACACGAATCTCAGCCCGGCGACACGCGCGCGCATGCGCTCCCGGTAGCTACGCCTCAACGCGGAACAGGACAGCACAGCCGTACCATGCATCTCATTCATCCGCTCGGCGAGGTGGTCCAGCCATGGCTCCCGGTCACTGTCGCACAACGCGATACCCCGGCGCATCTTGTCGCGGCTGTCCGCCGAGTGATGCTCGTCCCCCTCGATGAAAGCGCCTCCCAGCGCTGCGGCCAGGCGCCGCGCAAGTGTCGACTTTCCCGAGCCCGACACACCCATCACCACTATTTTATGTGTCACGTTGCAAAGTCCTGCCACCTTGTCCCGGCACGCGGCCTACGGAATCGCGTCGGCCATTCAGCAGGTAGCGGTGCGCAAATGAAAGCGTACCGCTACCTCACAAACTCTCCGCTTCAGGAAACCGGTGTGAACTTGAGCTGGTCGATCGGCGTGACCTTGTCGGTCCGGATCAGGCCATAAGGCGTCTTCGGTCCGAGCCACTTGTCGAAAATATTGCTCATCTCGCCGCTCTGCTCCATCGCTGCCAAAGCCTTGTTGACTGCGCCCAGCATGGCCGGCTCGTTCTGGCGCAATCCCACCGCGATCGGCTCGATCAGCATCGGCTCCGCCGCAATCGCCACTGCGCCGTCCGTGCCATCCACCTGCTTGGCGATTTTCGTCGCAGTCATCTGATTGGTGACGAAGCCTTTGACCTTGTTCTGCTCGAGTGCGAGAAACGCCGAACTCGTATCGTGGAAGGTCACTGCCTGGCCATCCTTGATAGAAATGGGAATCGACTGTGCAGAGGTGGAGCCATCCGCCGCACTGATCTTCTGTCCCGCGAAGTCAATCAGCTTCTTCTTCGCATCAGCCTTCTTCACGACAAGCACTTCCTTCGTCGAATAGTACGAATCGCTAAACGCAATCTGCGTGGCCCGCGTCTTGGTGTACGCGAGATTGGCGACCACGATGTCGACCCGACCCAGCTTCAATTGCGGAATGCGTGCCTCGACGGCCAACGGTTCGAGCTTCGCCTTCACGCCCAGCTGTTTTGCCACCGCGTTGCACAAGTCCACGTCCATACCCTCGAGCTGACGCGTCTGCGCGTTGGGATACGAGAAGGGCTCCACATTGGAATACACGCCGCAGCTCAACTCACCGCGACTCTTGATATCGGTCAATTGATCAGCATGTGCCGGGGCAATCGATGCAACTGCACCGCCAACGACCAACATCCCCGCGAAAATCTTCTTTACCTGCATCGTGATGCTCCTGAAGTTTATGTGTAAAGCAATCGACTGCTGATCAAAGGTGGTCAATCTGAATCGCGGAGGCTATTCCGCTTGCTTGCCTCAATGCGTGCGAAGATCGGACAGGAATCTCTGAGCGCGTGCGTGTTTCGGGTGCGAAAAGAATGCCTCCGGCTCCGCCGTTTCGAGAATCTTCCCCGCGTCCATAAACCACACGCGGTCGGCAACCTCACGCGCAAACCCCATCTCATGCGTGACGCACATCATCGTCATGCCTTCCTGCGCGAGGCTCTTCATCACGTTCAGCACTTCGCCAACCATCTCCGGATCGAGCGCGCTGGTGGGCTCGTCGAACAACATCGCCGGCGGATCCATCGCCAGCGCTCTCGCAATCGCGACGCGCTGCTGCTGACCACCAGACAATTGCGCAGGGTAAGCACTGGCCTTGCTCGACAAACCGACGCGCGAGAGCAAATCTGCCGCTTTGCGTTCGGCATCCGCGCGCTTGAGGCCGTTCACGCGCATCGGCGAAAGCGTGATGTTTTCCATCACGGACAGATGCGGAAACAGATTGAACTGCTGAAACACGAAACCGATTCTGCTGCGGTAAGCATTCAGACCCAGCTTCCTGTCATGAATGTTTTGACCGTCGAACGAAATCTGTCCCCGGTCGATCTCCTCGAGCCGGTTGACGGTGCGAATCAGCGTCGACTTACCCGAGCCGGATGGCCCGCAGACGACCACGACTTCGCCTTTGCGAACTTCGGCGTTCACGTCCACGAGAGCGTGATATTCGCCGTACCATTTGTTGACGCTGGAAAACTTGATCATGCGAATTACCTCGAAGTGATTGAACGCCTAGTTCTCGGTGGGCAGCGGATCGGTCAGCGCAACGGCGCCCGCCTTCTGGGTCTTCGTGACGACGCCGGCCCGCTTGCGTGTCACGCGCCGCTCCAGATACTGCGCAAACTGTGTCAGCGCGTAACAGAGGGCGAAGTAGCTCAAGGCGAGAATCAGATACACGGGGAACGGCTTCGTCAGCAGCCGGTTGTTGATCTGATCCGCCGCGAAAGAGATCTCCTGAACGTTGATGATGTAACCGAGCGAGGTCTCCTTGATCGTCGATACGAACTGCGTGACCATGCTCGGCACCACGTTGTAAAGCGCCTGCGGCAGGATGACCGCGCGCATGGTCTGCATGTAGCTCATGCCGAGCGCCCTCGAGGCTTCAGCCTGCCCTTTCGGCAGCCCCTCGATGCCCGCACGGATGATTTCCCCGAGATAGGCGGAGTCATAGATGACGAGCGCGCACAGCATCGTGACAAACCCGGTGACCGGATAGCCGGTCAGAACTGGCACGAGAAAGTACACCCAGAAGATCACCATCAGGAGCGGGATGCCCCGCACCATGTAGACGAGACCGGTGGCCGGCGCCCGCAGAAACCGGAAGGGGCTGATGCGGGCCAGTGCGACCAGGATACCCAAAGGAAATGCGATGACGAGTGCTGAAAGCGACAGCAGTATCGTCAGCACGATGCCGCCTAGCGGGCCGTGCGGATACTGCCCAATGAGCAGAAGTGTCCAGTTGTCGCGCAGGATGTCGAACATGTCACTTCACTCCCGGAATGCGGTAGTGCATCGCGATTTTGGCGCCGCCCAGCATGATGACGAGGGAGAGGCCGAGATACAACGCTGTGGCGACGAAATACGACTCGAAAGACAGGAAGGTTTCGTTCTCGACCTGACGGGTGACATACGTCAGCTCCGCCGCGCCGATCGCCATCGCGAGACTCGTATTCTTGAACAGCAAGACTGCGTGATTGACCATCGGCGGAATCGCATTGCGCAGCGCTTGCGGAAGAACGACGTAACGCATGCCATTCAGGAAGTTCAAGCCCAGCGCGCGCGAAGCTTCGTACTGACCGTAGGGAATCGCCCGCAATCCGCTGCGGATATCCTCAGAGAGATAGGCCGCACTGCACAACCCTATCGCCACGACCGCAAAAATGAACTGGCCGTTGTAGTGGTTCAGCAGCGCCTGCAATGAGTCCGGCAGGATGTTCGAAATGCCGAAGTACCAGAACAGGATCTGGACCAGCATCGGCACATTGCGGTGGTAGGCCACGAACGCCTTGACGAAGGCCGTCGCGAGACGATTGTTGGTCAGGCGGATCAGCGTGAGAAGAATGCCCACGACCAGCGAGAGCATCCACGCCAGCGCTGCCATCGCGAGGGTGAGCTCGATCCCATGGAGAAACAGCGCCCCATAGTCGCCTTGCAGCACCGTCGCCAGGTCAAAATGAAGTTTCATGTTGCACGTCCCAATGATTCGGATCGAAGCGATGATCCCGGTCTGACTCGACCTGCGGCACCATCGTTATCCCTCCAGAAGTCGTCATTGACCTCCGTGTTGAACTGATACTAGCTCGCGAAAAAAGGCTGTTGCAGAGGCCTTTCTTCTGGTGCAATAAGTTTCGGGAATGATGAATCGGGACGGCTTCCGGCAGCGGAACAGGCGTGGTCGTGCATGGTGTTTGTCTCCAGTATGCGGCGCCTCTGCGGGCGCCTCATCGGTTGGCGCGCTCCGCGATCGGAGCGCCCATTTTTGCGAAACAGCGCCGGCGCAGCATACTGCGCCGGTCATCGCTCAGGCAGTGGCTGCCGGGCGCGTCAGCACCTGCGGATTCACCGGTGTCGGCGGCTTGCCAGCCGATGCGCCGTAACCCAGCGCGGCAATCAAATTGTCTGCGCAAAGCGCGGCCATCGCACGTCGCGTGCTGACAGACGCGCTGCCGATGTGCGGCGTCAATACCACATTCTTTTGCGCGAGAAGCGCCGGGCAGACAACCGGCTCGCCTTCGAACACGTCCAGACCAGCCGCCGCGATGCTGCCTTCGTTGAGCGCCACCGCCAGGGCGGCATCGTCCACCACGCCGCCACGCGCGATGTTGGTGAGCGTGGCCGACGATTTCATCTGCTTGAGCTCCGCCGCGCCTATCGCGTGGTGCGAACTGGCCGAATACGGCACCACGACGATCAGATGATCGGATTCGCGCAACAGCGTCTCCTTGTCGACATAGCGTGCCCGGCAGCTCGCCTCGACATCCGGCGTCAGTGGCGAACGATTGTGATAGATCACACGCATGCCAAAACCGAATGCGCCGCGCCGCGCGATGGCCTGGCCGATACGTCCCATGCCGAGAATGCCGAGCGTCGAACCATGCACGTCGCTGCCGACGAACATGTCATAGCGCCCTGTCCTGGTCCACTCGCCGCCGCGCAGGAAGTGTTCCGACTCGGTGATGCGCCGCGCCGTTGCCATCATCAGCGCGAAACCGAAGTCGGCGGTGGTATCCGTCAGGACGTCTGGCGTATTCGTCACCAGCACGCCACGCGCGGTACAGGCTTCCACGTCGACGTTGTTGTAACCCACGCCGATGTTGCATACCGCCTTGAGTTGCGGGCAAGCGTCGAGCAAGGTCGCGTCGATCCGGTCGCTGCCGGCCGTCATGGCCCCCACCTTGCCTTGCAGCCGGGCAATCAGCTCCGGTTGCGTCCAGATCGTGTCTTCCGGGTTGTCGGTCACATCAAAGTTCGCGCGCAGGCGATCAACAATGTCCGGAAATGACGCACGGGTAACCAGTACCGATGCACGCATGGAAAACCTCCTTGTTGGGCTCTGGTGATGGTCTCGCGCGGCCGTTGCGCGAGAGTCGAATGGGTTAGCCGAACGCGCCGACCTCGCGGGTCACCGCGGTCGAGATCTCACGAATGCAATGGAATAGCCGCGATATCGGCACAAAAATCCCGGCATGCTCGCGCGCGGCCCAGCTATGAAGCGCGCGATCGAGCCACATGCCGGGGTCCAGCGTCGAGACGACCGCGGCAAGATTCGAAGACATGCTTGCACTTACTCGTTGTGGTCGGCCGGGTCGCGTTTGATCGTCGTCAGGCCGCCCGGCACCTGCAGCGTGGGCAGGATTTCCATATTGCTGATGTTGACCGCGAGCGGCGCAGCGATCGCAAAGGCGATGGCATCGGCAATATCGGATGGCAGCGGCAACTCGAAGCCGTCGATAAACTTCTTGCGCGCCTCTTCGATGTCGCCATGCACGTGGCCAAAGATATCGGTGGCGACCCGGCCCGGGCAGATTTCCGTCACGCGCACACGCTTGCCGGTCGCATCCACTCGCAACTGGCGCGACAACGCGTGAATTCCGGCCTTCGTGGCGTGATAGATGGAGTTGCCGTTGAAGTTGTAGATCGCCGCGATCGAACTGATGTTGACGATATGACCGCGATCCCGCGCGACCATGCCCGGCATGGTGAGCCGCACGAGATGCAGAACCGCTTGCAGGTTGACTTCCACCTGAACGTCGATGTCTTCGACACTGGCGTCCAGAATCGAGCCCTTGCGCGATACGCCGGCATTGTTCACGACGATATCGAAAGGTACTTCCTGGGTGAGCTTCGTCACCGCCGCCAGATCGCACACGTCGATCGCGTGCGGAATGCAACCGGTTCGCTCCGCCAGCTCATTCAGACGATCGGCGTTGCGGGCGAGCGCATGCACTTCGAGTCCTTCACGGCAGAAGCGCTCGACGATCGCAGCACCCATCCCGGTCGAAGCGCCCGTCACCAGCGCGGTCTTATAGTCTGAAAACGGCATGAATGACCTCTATCTCTAGTTCTTGACTGTCGCCCTTCGAGGCGTGCGATAAGCCTGTTACCAATGCTGTTACCAATGTATACGCCGTGAAAACGCGAGGCAAAGACGGATTGGCTTTGTGGCGATAAGGCTGGCTTATGGTTGAACGACGCGGTTTGGCCAATGCGGGTTGCCCGACGCGCCGTCTAGCGTACGAGCTTCGACACGGGCACGACCCGGCCGCCCGCCGACTCGATCACACCACGCACCGTGCGCGCGAGTTCGACAGCGCCGGGCGTATCGCCGTGCAGCAGGATCGACTGGATCGCGACCTTGAGCTTGTGGCCCGCGATCGTCGTGATGGTGCCTTCTTCGAGCAACTCTTTGACGCGTGCCAGGACCGCCGCGCGGTCCTTGATGACCGCGCCTTCCAGCTTGCGCGACACGAGCGCACCCTGATCGTCGTAGGCACGGTCGGCGAGAAACGTGTTCGCTGTGCGGATCCCGATGTGGTCGGCGGCCCGTTCGATTTCCGTGTTCGTCGACACGCTGATGATCAGATCGCGGTCGAATTCGGCAACCGCCCGCACCAGCGGCTCCGCCAGTTCATATGATGCGGCAGCCATGTTGCCCAGCGCGCCGTGAAAGCTCATGTGCGTGACGCGATGTCCCGCTGCCTTGGCAATGCCGGCAAGCGCGCCCATCTGATACACCACGTAATTCGCCAGTTCAAGCGGGTCCGCCTGAATTTGCCGCCGGCCGAAGCCCATCAGGTCGGGAAAGCCGACATGCGCGCCGACGTCGATCTTGCGCGCCAGTGCCATCCGCACCGTCCTGTCCATGATGACCGGGTCGCCCGCGTGATAGCCGCATGCGACGTTGGCGGACGACACGATATCGAGCATCGCTTCGTCCTCGCCCATACGATAGGGCCCGAAGCCTTCGCCCAGGTCCGCGTTCAGGTCGATTTCCACAATCCACTCTCCATTCTTTAAGCGGTCTGTGCCGGGCAATCCGCAGCGGACCCCTTCGGCTCAGAGTCTGTCTATCGATAAGCGTCTACGCCGATGGCGATAGCTCGAGCAATGGCGTTCCATAACCGACCGTCGTGCCATGCGCGGCACACCACTGCATGACCACGCCATCCACTGGCGCGACCACCGGAACACACAACTGCGCGATCTGCAGCAAGCCGACGATGTCGCCCAGTTTGACGTGAGCGCCCGCGCTGACTAACGGCGTTGAACGCGCCGGATGCGTGGTCAGAAAGATGCCGGCCGACTTCGCGGTGACGCTGACGGCCGGCCCGTTCAGCGACGGTTCCGGCGCGCCCGCTCGTCCAGAGCGGGCTATAGGC